>JAJRCL010000003.1 GCA_028679035.1 Methanomicrobiales archaeon
ATCCGCACTTCCCCCGAGAGCATGGAATAATTCTCCTGGATCACCTTGATCTTGCGGCTTACGCTCTCGCTCCACTGGCCACTGCGAAACACCTTCAGCGCCGTTGCATAAACGCGGGCGTAATAGGCATCCTCCGTGACCTTGATCAGGTTGTTGACTTTTTCGATGATTTCCGATATCTCTGCAGAGGTCTCCATCTGCCGGGCCATAATCGCGTGATACTGCCGTGTCCGTAAGAAGCGCAACTGCTGTTCAGCCTCCTCGATATCGTCGTACATCCGCTCCATCTGCCGGGTGAGCTCACGGTCATAGTACCGCAGCTCCAGCACCTGCACGTTCGCGTACTCGATGAGATCCGTGAGATCGGTCGAGAGATCCGGGTTGCAGAGGAGCGCAGAGTCCCAGGAGATGATGGCGATATCCTCCGCCGTATAACTGAGGGAATTCCGGAGGATCTCCTCCCGCATCTGGGGAGAAATATCCGCCCGTTCACCGGCGAGCAGGGGAACCGGGTCGATAGTGCTGTCCCGGCGGTCGGTCATGTAGACGGTGTAATCCTCAAAGAAACCGGGGTCTATCGCGAAGGAGCGGATGTGGGGGCGGATGATATCCAGAAGCGTGGTGAGGTTCTGTTCGAAATAGCCGGACAGTCCAATTTGTCCGGAAAAGCAGAACGCGATATCTTCGAGGGTCCGGAAATCTCCCCCGGCGTTTTCATGGACCAGACAAAGACTGATCGCCCCGATGTCATAGACGCGGACAACAACATCAAACGCAAAGGACTTCCCCTCCCGCCCGACCGTGAGTGGTGGCATGCGGATCGTGAGCGGCGGGTCCTCGATGGTAATGGACTTTTGCTGTACCCGGAGAAAACTGGTCCGGGCGATGGTGTAGCTCTTCGCCATCTCCCGCTCCAGCCAGTCGAGATCGATCTCCCGTCCGATATCAAAGATCCGGTAAAAACGCAGTGCGATCACGGATCACTCCTCCGGCCCCCGGTGTGCGTGTGCTATGGTGTGATTCCGGTGTTCCTGCCTTAAACGTGTCGTTTCCTCATAAAAACAGTTTGCCACACCGTTCCGGGCATCCCTCTCCGGAGACCATGGCAGGAATTCCCGAAACTCCGTGCGACCGCCGCGAAGGTGATCTATCCGTTCCGGGTTTTTTCGAAGAAATTATCCCTTACTTCTGCGTCCCCGCCGGCTGCAGTAATGACAATCGTAGATGATTCTCGGGTTGAACGTTTCAAATTCTGTGCCGCAGATAGGGCATTTTCTTCGATAGATTTTGTGATAGGACCGTCTATTGCTCTCAGCTAGCATGTTTCACCTGGTGTATGTCAATGATATGGTTTGCGCCATGGTAAACCCTTTCGTTGGGAAAAAAAGATCACCAGTTTCGATTTCGCTGGTATTCTTATCCATCCGGGAAATCGTTTCCCCCTCGAGAGAAGTACTGTACCTGACAGCCGGTAACCCCGATATTCGGAAAATAACCACTTCCGCTCACTCTACCGGCCAACCCATGTCCGGACTGTCCGAAAACATGCCGGCGACGCCGGGAGCGCGGGGAAAACGTTGCAACAGGAGCCTCACCACGTGTGTGAGAATGGGGGATTCCGTGGCCAGTCCGGCCTCACTTCAGCATGACAACTTTGCGGGTTGCCGGATCCAGGGCATAGGTCTTTGGATTTTCCAGGAGATCGAGGGCATTGATCTGCATGTCGATGAGCTCGTTGTACTGGAGTGAATCCCATTTCCGGTCATTCCCCTCTTTCCAGAAGACCACGATACCATTTTCCATTTTCTTGCTGCCGATAAGCGGGTGCATACCTTCCTTAAGGAATCGGGCCATCATAAGTCTTCACCACATCCTTCGCGGCATCAACCGGTCAGGATCACCCCTCCGGTAGGCCGGGATCAGGACTTCTTCCCGCGTTTCTTCCTGACCTTCTGTACCGTGCCAGCGGTGTCCCCGTCGTCCTGTTCCATCTCTGCCTTTGCTGCGACCAATGCCTCTTTCTGTTGCTGAGTAACCTCCGGATACGTGAGGTGCAATCCGTCGAGAGTCTCATTGATGACGGAGACAACTGCAAGGCGGGTGAACCATTTGTGATCAGCGGGGATAATGTACCATGGGGCATAGGGAGTGCTCGTCGTACTGAGCATCGCATCGAATGCATGCCTGTAATCGTCCCAGTGATCCCGCTCCCGGATATCGGCAGCCGCAAATTTCCAGTTTTTGTCCGGCTCTTCCATCCGCTCGAGGAAGCGTTTCTTCTGCTCCTCCTTTGAAATATTCAGGAAAAATTTCAGGACAATGATACCATTATCGACTAAGTATTGTTCAAAATTATTGATCTCCTGGAACCTGCGGGTCCAGATATTCTGGTCCTTTAGTTTTGGGGGCAGTCCCTGTCGCTCGAGATATTCGGGGTGTACACGGACAACAAGGACTTCTTCATAATAGGAGCGATTAAAAATCCCGATATTTCCCCGGCGGGGAAGGGCCATGCAGGTCCTCCAGAGATAGTCGTGGTCGAGTTCTTCCGCACCTGGGACCTTGAAACTGGTCACCTGAACACCTTGGGGGTTTACTCCCGCCATGACATGCTTGATGGTACTGTCCTTTCCGGCCGCATCCAGGCCCTGGAATATAATCAGCAGGCCATACGTATTCCGGGCATACAACCGGTCCTGCTGTTGTGCAAGCAGCTGGATACCTTCCGCGGTCGCTTCCTCCGCATCCTCCTTTGCTATGAAATGGCCAACGAATCCAGGATTGTAATCGTTCCGGAGATCGATCTCTGTACCGGGTGGTACCCTGAATACATCGAGAAATTTTTTGATCGGTGCTGCCATGTAAATAACCCCGGGTATATCCATCGATCTGGTATTGAATGATATGTCCCCGGACTGATTCCCTGCCCGGGCAGCAGTCCTTTGGGGTTGTCGTATTCCCATCCCGTTTCGGACCGGATGGGAAATACCTTCAAGGGGGGCTGCTCTGGATGAACCTGCATCTGAAATTTCACTCACTCCCTTGTGAGACGGCTGCAATCCCCACACGTGTCGGATATCCGCTCACATGTGAATTATCCAGGTCTCACAGGAACCCACATTTTTAATACCGGCACCAATACCCTGTAAGGAGCAAATCCATCGGGATATTCATGAACACAACACTCCTCTATTTCACCGGCACCGGTAATTCCCTGGTTGTGGCAAAGGACCTTGCCGCTGCGCTGGGAAATGCACCCCGTATTCAGATTGCGAAAAAGAACTGGGAGAAAATCACCGGAACCACCTGGTCCGGAACAGTCGGCATCATTTTCCCGGTCTATTTTGGCGGTCTCCCCCATATGGTGGAACGGCTGGCGGAACAGCTGCAGGTCGAAGCGGGTACCTATGTCTTCGCCGTCGCGACCTATGGCGGCATGCCCGGTGTCGCCTTCGAGCAGCTGAAAGAAATCCTTGCCCGACGCTCCATTCCCCTTCCTGCCGTTTTCGGGGTCCTGATGCCCGGCAACTACCAGGTGATGTACCCGCCCCGGTCCATCCAGCAGCAGGAGGACCAGTTCTCCCGCGAGAAGGAGATTATCAAAGCAATTGCAAAGCTGGTCTCCAATCGTGCCGAAGTGCTGCGTCCCCGTCCCGGTTTTCTCACCCGCGTCATTTCCCCCCTCTTTTACCGCTCGCTCCACCCGGCAACACGGGACCGCCATTTCCGTGCAACCGATACTTGCAACGGCTGTGGCCTCTGTGTCCGTATCTGCCCGGCCCGCAACCTCACCCTGCAGGACAACCGGCCGGTATGGAACCACCAGTGCGAGTTCTGCCTCGCCTGCCTGCAGTGGTGCCCGGTCCAGGCAATCCAGTACGAGAAAAAGACGGTCAGACGCGGGCGCTACCACCACCCCGAGGTCCGAGTCGAGGAACTGTACCAGGACTGAACGTTTTTCCGTTGGCCAAATTCTCTGTTTTTGATAAACGAATACCGGGTAAGAATCCGGTGCGTGGGGAAAAGTACTGGGGAGAACCCTGGCCGGGCTCATTTTGCCACCGGCAGGGTCTCTTTTATGCTTGTGGTTTAGAACAGTTTCTTTTTCAGTTTCGCTTCTGCTTCCTTTGCCCCTTCTTTTACCTTAGCTCCTTCGGCGACCATTTTTTCTTCTGCCTTTTTGGTTTTCTCCTTCGCTTTTTTCATAATGTCTTCCATGTTCAAACACCTCCGCACGCACCATAGAAAACCTATGGCGCGGCATCATAACCAGTAATCAAATATATGCTTTGTCCCTTCCGAAAGATCCGGATCTCCCCATCTGCCCCCCTTTCGAAAGAAAATGTCACCAGGTCGTTCAACCGTGTCAAAGAGGAGCTGTTCAGGATAAAAAGGAGGATGTTGTAAAGAATCTCCCTTAATCCGCCACGAGGTAATCGTAGACAAACACAGCAATAACCGCCCCTGCAATCGGACCGATCACGTAGATGGGGAAAAAGGCCCAGAGATTGGAGCCGCCCATCAGGCTGTCGATAAGGTACGGGCCGAATGTTCGGGCGGTGTTCAGCGACGAACCGGCAATATTTCCGGTGGTGGTGATGACACCACCGACGGTGAGACCGATCACAAGACCGGCGAATCCCGGCGGGGCCTGTTTATCCACAGCGACCCCCATGATCACAGTCATCAGGATAAAAGTCCCGATGATTTCTGCCAGGATCGCCTGTCCGTACCCGATGCCCGGGAAAGGAGCGGTTGCCCCGAGTCCCCCGATGGTGACCGCATCCATCCCCACCGTCAGGGCAAACAGCAGGCTTCCGAGAGCGCCGCCGATAAGCTGGGCAACGATGTAGGCGACCATATCCCCGGAAGAAAACCGCCGGCTCGCCCACAATGCTACCGTGACAGCGGGATTGATATGTGCGCCAGACACGCGGCCAAACGCATAGATCACACCGGCGATAACGATGGCGAATGCCATGCCGATCGCCAGCCAGTCCCCCAGGCCGCCGAGGACCCCGATCCCGATGTTGGCCGGGTTCGGTAACGGCGTACCGTGGGCGATAATCAGCGTCATCGCCGCCGCACCCGCACCGAAGTACACGAGCAGCGCGGTACCGATCAGCTCAGCAATGCACCGCTTTCCGAGGGAGGCCATGGGTTACACTCCCTTGTAGGCCGCGTTACAGTCGGGGCACAGCATCCGCGGAAGCGTGCGGCCTAC
>JAJRCL010000034.1 GCA_028679035.1 Methanomicrobiales archaeon
GCGATGCAGTGTGTATGAAGGGCACATCTATGCGGAATACGGGGGCGTTCCCAGTACACAGGTCGACATCCGGCTCGAACTGGTTGGGAGGAACACCTGGGAGTCCCTCGGCAGTCACACCGGAGCCTACCGCGACGTTGTTACCCTCTCACTGCACGGGCCGGTGCAGGGGTGGCATGTGGGCGATGGAATCCTTGCCGCCGGGATCGGGGAAGATTTTCCCTGATCTGATAACAACGGTTATCCGTTGATATCCGTATCCTTCTGAATATTTTTCCAGAAAATCTGAAAATAAGGAAATTGTTAAATGAAACGCTATCGTTTTTATTATTAACAGATTCTCACGAACGAGGTTGTCGATGAAAAGAAACATTTGTGTAGAGCAGATTGACCAGACTCCCATTGAACAACGGCAGATCGAACTCGTGGAACGCAAAGGGATCGGTCACCCGGACAGCCTTATGGATGGCATAGCCGAATCTGTGAGCCGGGCACTCTGCAGGGCATATATCGAAGAGTGCGGCGGGGTCCTGCATCACAATACCGACCAGGGAGAGATCGTGGGAGGACAGACCCTCCCGATATTCGGTGGGGGAAAGGTCATCAAACCCATGTACGTCCTCGTCGTAGGAAGGGCAACCAAGGTATTCAACGGCGTGAGTATCCCCACGGATTCAGTCGCCCTTGCCGCTGCCCGGGATTACCTGCGGACTACGCTCACGAATCTCGACCCTGAGCGCCATGTGATCGTCGACGTCCGGATGGGGGAAGGTTCGACCGATCTGCGGGAGGTTTTCCGCAGCGCCGGTGGATTGCTCCCCAAGGCAAACGATACGTCGTTTGGTGTCGGGCATGCACCGTTCAGCGAGACAGAAATGATCGTCCGGAACGTGGCGAGTTACATTGACGATAACCTGCGGTACAGAATGCCCGTTATCGGACATGATATGAAATTCATGGGACTTCGGGATGGCGACTGCATCACGCTTACCGTTGCCTGCGCAATGGTCGATCGGTATTGTGCCGGCATTGAGGACTACATCGAAGCGAAGGAAAAACTCCGTGGGGAAATTTCGGCGGTAGCAGTGCAATACACCGACAGAAAGGTGAATGTTTCGGTAAACACCGCTGATAACCACGACAGTGGGAGCGTTTTCCTTACCGTCACCGGCACCAGTGCAGAGATGGGAGACGACGGATCCGTGGGAAGAGGAAATCGCTGTAATGGACTGATCACCCCCAATCGCCCCATGAGCATGGAAGCGACCAGTGGCAAGAATCCGATCAACCACATCGGGAAGATCTACAACCTCCTTTCCACCCAGGTGGCACAGGAGTGCGTTCGCCGGGTTGGAGGGATCGAGGAGATATACATCCGCTTCCTCTCCCAGATCGGTCATCCCATCGATAATCCCCTGATCGCTAGTGCCCAGGTGCTCCCCAAAGAAGGCGTCACCATAAAGGAACTGGGTGACGAGATCCAGGGCATTATCGATAATTCGCTGGAGAATATTACCTGTATCACGGAGAAGGTCATCACCGGTGAGCTCAAGACCTTCTGATGCAGTACGCCTCGCGATCCCGAACAAGGGCAGGATAGCGCAGCCGGTCCGGGAACTCATTGAGAGAAGCGGGTTGCACGTGGTTGAAGGACACGAGCGCCGGCTCATTGCACACACCCTTGATCCGCATGTCGAAGTACTGTTTGCCCGCCCCGCTGACATCCCGGAGTATGTCGCCGACGGCGTGGCAGACCTCGGCGTCACCGGGCATGACATGGTCGTGGAACACCAATCGGACGTCGTTGAACTTCTTGACCTGCATGTCGGGAAAGCCACGCTGGTCCTCGCTGTTCCGCTCGATTCCCCGGTCCAGCGTGTGAACGAGCTGGATGGTGCCCGGGTTGCGACGGAGTTCCCCGGAATCACCCGGTTGTATTTTGAGCGCCATGCGACCAGAATCCAGATCGTTCCGGTCGGCGGAGCGTGCGAAGCGGCTCCGCAGCTCGGAATCGCTGATGCTATTGTCGACCTCTCCAGCTCCGGAGACACGCTGCGGATCAACCGTCTGCGTGTGGTGGAGGAGGTCCTTGCAACCAGTACGATGCTGATCGGCAACCCCGCGGCTGTGCAGGAAAAAGGTGAGAAGATCGGGGAGATCCACCTTGCACTGGAAAGCGTGATCCGGGCGCGGGGCCAGAAATATATTATGATGAACGTGCCGCGCTCCGCGGTTGAAGACGTGAAAAAAGTCCTGCCCGGACTGGGGGGACCCACCGTGATGGAAGTCGCTTCCGCAGAGAACCTGGTTGCGGTGCATGCGGTCGTGGGGGAAGACCGGGTCTATACCCTGATCACCCATCTGAAAAAGGCTGGTGCCCGGGACATTCTGGTCGTTCCCATCGAACGGATGGTTCGTTGAGATGGCAATTGACATCTTTCCCGCAGTGGACATCCTGAACGGGCGATGCGTGCAGCTGGTCCAGGGAAAGGAAGAGACGTCGACTACCTATGGTGAACCGCTTCTCTGTGCCCACCGCTGGATCAATGAGGGGGCGAACGCACTTCACGTCATCAATCTCGACGGCGCGTTTGGCGCGTCAGAGAAAAATGTGGAGCTGGTACGGCACCTGATCGTCGAAACGGGTGTCGAGATCCAGCTGGGCGGGGGAATACGGTCTCCCGATGATGCAGTTTCCTGGCTCGAGCTCGGCGTCGAGCGGGTGATTCTCGGGACACTGGCGGTACGATCACCCGAAGCGATCGGCACGCTTTCAAAGGAGTTTGGCCCCCACCGCATAATGGCCGGTGTGGACGCCCGCGACGGAGAGATCGTGATCGAAGGGTGGCGGAAGAAAGCAGGAGATTTTCTCCTGTGGGCGAACCGGTTTGAGGAGCTCGGGGCCGGTTCTCTCCTTTTTACAAACGTCGACGTAGAGGGATTGCAGGCAGGGATCCAGCTGGATCCCGTGTTGCGGTTACTGCAGCAGACATCCCTTCCGGTCGTTGCGGCCGGAGGGATTTCCAGCCCGGAGGATATCATCTCGCTGCGGGACATCGGTGTGGCAGGGGCCGTCCTCGGGTCGGCTTTATACAGCGGGAAGATTACCCTGGCAGAAGCACTCAAGGTGGCAGGATGAGAGAAGGCGAAGAATCAAGAAAGACGAAGGAGACCGACATCGAGATCAGTCTCTCCCTGGATCGTATCAAGGAACCCGAAATAACGACCGGGGTGCCATTTTTTGACCATATGCTCAC
>JAJRCL010000205.1 GCA_028679035.1 Methanomicrobiales archaeon
CTGTGCAGGTGTACGGCCCGGTGGACCCGATCGAGCCGGGGGTCCGCAACCGACTCTCGCTGGCCTTCGCCAATACGTTCTCTATTCTCGGGTACTGCACCCGCACGTTCTACTACACGCTGGGGTGCAACACAGCCTTCCGGCGGGATGCCTTCATCGCTGCCGGCATGTACCGTATCAGCGACGCCGGAGACGACCTGGAGATCGCGCTCCGGATGAAGAAGCAGGGAAACATCATGTTCCTCCGCCGGATGCGTGTGGGTTTCTCCATGCGCCGGTACGAACAGTTCGGGACGCTGAAATCACTGTACGAGTGGCTGTATATCACGTTTCACGGCGGAGAGAGCGGGAAATATTCCTATACCCAGAGAAAGTACAAATAAACCGGAGTGCGTCAATGCAGGAGAGAAAAGTGGACCCGGACATTGTCAGAGCTTTTGATTCCTGCGAATTTTCCCGCCTCCTGGGGATGTCTGTCGTGGATACGTGGGACGGCGGTGCCCGTGTCGTCATGGAAGCCGGGGGAAAGGCAAACGCGATGGGAGTCGCCCACGGCGGTGCGATATTTTCCCTTGCCGACCAGGCGTTTGGTATCGCAGCGAACCAGGAAGGTGTGGTGCATGTCGCCGTCTCCGTGCACATCAATTACATTGCCCCTGCACAAGGGAGACTTGAAGCGGTCGCCCGGCGCGTATCCCAGACAGAAGACCGGGTCCTGTACGCAATCCGCGTGACGGAAGGTGACCGGCTTATCGCGGAATTCGAAGGGCTTGCGTGGAAAAAATAACAATATCCAGAATAATGCACCGCACCGATATTCTCTTCTGAAAGTCCTCGGATCTCTCCCGTTCAACAACAGGACGCATGCAGCACCGGGTTGTCGGAATGGTGCCACACGTTGGCACAAATGCAACGTATAATTACCATGCAGGCGCACAGAGCATCGTATGGACGACGGATTGGGTGCCGTAGAGACGATCGCTCGGCTGATGGCTCTCTCGGCAAGAACTGCGCCCAAGGCCCGGGGTGTGGACGCTCTCGTGGTGCGGATCATTGCCGGGGAAAATCTCATTCTCCTTTCCAATGAAATGCGGCTGTATGGAGAAGCCCATAAAATCGGGTATTTTATCCGGGATTCGGATAATATCCGCGCTTCTGAGGCCTGCGTATTGATTGGACTGCACTATCATGCAACAGCCGGACTGGACTGCGGGGGATGCGGATATAAGACATGTGCAGCGATGCTGGATTCCCAGGCTGTGTCCTACACCCGGGAAACAGCGTTCCAGGGTCCCCACTGTATCGTACGGATGACCGACCTGGGCATCGCGTTAGGTTCTGCGGTGAAGACGGCAGCCCTGCACAATGTGGATAACCGGGTCATGTACACGGCGGGCGTTGCCGCGCTGCGCCTCGGCTGGCTCGACGGCTGCAGGTGCAGTTATGGTATCCCTATAGCAGCGACGGGAAAGAATATTTTCTTTGACCGGCGGGGGACCTGACCATGGTCAAAATGATGATCCGGGGCGGAGACCTCGACCTTGTGGAGTACGAGTTCAGTGCGTTTTCCCCCGGGGAGAATCTCCAGACCCTGGGATTTGAGCGTGCATACCCGCTGACGCCCGTGAAAGGAAAAGTGAGTGCACAGGCTCCGGCACGGATTCACCTTACCGTCCTTGATATGAACCGTTTCGCCCCGGGCCACCCCGGGGGCGGAGGCGTCGGGTTCGCGGTCGAAGTCTACTGCCGGGCAGATGTGGAATGCATCCCTTCCGGTATCGAGATTGACTACGAACGCAGTGCGATACTCCGTCATTTCGCAGAAGTATTCCGCAAGGTTACCGGCTATCGCGGGGGTTTCCGGATCACGGCGGTGGATCACAAACTCAAACACGTCGGCCTGGGTTCGACCAGCACGATGCTGATCGCCTTTGCGCACGCCCTGAACCGGGCGGTAGGCTCACCCCTGACACCGGACCAGCTCCGATTCCTCCTTGGAAACAACTTCGTTGAAGAAACGGCAGACGGGCGCGTGGCGTTCGGTTTTGAGACCGGCGTAGGCCCCTATGTGAGCACGTACGGCGGGATGGGCATCACCGGGGATCGCCTGACCGGTGTGTACCACCACCCCTTTGCGGCTGACAAGAATGTGTACATCATTATTCCCCCCACCGAGATCTCTTCCGCCGGAGAACGGGAATTTGATCTCCTGATGAACCGGGCAAGAAACCTGGATTACAAAGACCGGGACCTGAAGGCCTATCTGATCATGATGGACCTGATCCCTGCCCTGGAACGGGACGATCTGACCGCTGTTGGGGATGTTATCTGGGAGATCGAGTTCCGTGGGTCGAAGCGGGCAGAAGTGGAACATCACGGGTTCCGGATCTATCATTACATGAACCTGTTACGGGAACAGGGGTTCGAGTTCGTGGGTATGTCGTCGGTCGGGCCGGCGATCGCACTGATCACCAAACACAGCCGTGCTGAAGTCCAGAGAATTATTGCCCCGCTCGGGCTCGAAATCGCGGTGGCAACTAAGGTGGATAACACCGGTCTCTGGGTCCACGGCCCCTGAAACCTATTTTGAGACACGGATTAATTTTTCAATATTTTGCTTCGACATATGACTGGTTGTTGCTTTAAAACAGTTTTGGAGCACGTCCTACCTCCGGTTGCACTTCGGTGAAGACCGGGTAAGGATTCGAGAGAATAAGCCTGCCGCAAATCATGAGAAGGATACTCAAAATTTTTTGGAAATTCGATAAGATTAATCAAATATGAATAATTCATCGATGGTCGCATGCAGGGCTATCGCCACGTCGTGCGCGAGTTTCAGGGACGGGTTATATTTACCCTGTTCGAGAAAAACGATCGTTTCGCGCCGTACTCCTACTTTTTTCGCCAGA
>JAJRCL010000004.1 GCA_028679035.1 Methanomicrobiales archaeon
AGAAACCCAACTTTTTTCTCCGGATGCGCAGGTATTGATCCACACAATAACAGAGCTATCCGGAATGAGTTTTACCGGTGACGGAATTTTCGGGGAGCCCCGTTCCCTGACGATATACGGAGGAGATTGGAATCCATCTCTCCGCTCCGGTGACCGCCACCGGTGGGGATTGTGTCGTTATTGCGAACAATCTGCCGAAAATCACAGGCTTTATCCCATTCGAGATCAGTGTTTCCGGACATTCATATGATCCTTGAAGTGCACCTGTCAAACCGGTACTGCCCCTGGAGGAGAATCGCTGCTCCGGGTGGTTTCTGCCATGTGCGCGGGGAACCGATCCTCCGGGACGACCCACGGACCGGTGATGCACTATTTCACGAGATTTTCCGGTGCGCTGGCGGAAGCACGACTGATCCCGGCGCCATACCGGAATTCCTGTCCCGCCTGTATGGTGAGTTCGCTATCGTGATCGAATCCGATCAGCGGATAACCGGGATCGTGGATCCGATCCGCAGTATCCCCCTCTTTTATGCATCTTCCGGAGATGCGGCGGTCCTTTCCGATGATGCCTGGTACCTGCGAAGCAGGTTCGGGGGGATGTTCGATGAAATCAGTGGGATCGAATTTCTCCTCACCGGTTTTGTGTCCGGGTCGAGATCTCTCCTGGATACCATTTTCCAGGTTCCCGCGGGAACATTCATAACCATCACCAAAACGACTGCCGTGCATCCGCCAACGCCGTATCGCCCGTTCCTCCACAGCAATTTCCTCACGGGTTCTGCGGAAGAACTGACGCACGTACTGGACGGCGTCCTCTCCCAGATATTCGACCGCCTCATCCAATCAACCATTGAGCGCAAAAAGCAGATCGTCGTACCTCTCAGCGGCGGGATTGATTCCCGACTTGTCGTCGGGACACTGAAAGAAAAGGGCTGCAGGGATATCATCTGTTTCAGCTATGGCAGGCGTACCGACAGGAACGCGGAGATAAGCCGGATTGTTGCCGAATCCCTCGGGTATCCATGGCATTTCGTCGACATGGATCCAGATGAGTGGTACAGGACGTATGTCTCAGAGGAAATGGTGGAATACCAGCGATACGCCGGTAACTTTGCCTCCCTTCCCCATCTGCAGGACTATATCGCTGTACGGGAACTCAGGCGGCGAAAGATTCTTCCTGATAATGCGGTATTTGTCCCCGGTCATACCGGGATGATTGCCGGGGGACGCGTTCCGGACGAGTATTCACAAGGGATGCACTGCACCCGGGAAAGATTCCTGCAGGACTGTATCCGGCGCCACTATAACCTCTGGGACTGGAGTGCAGCAGAACCCGCCCTTCGTCCCCTTATCGAGGAAAGGATCCTTGAGCAAATCGGCAACATTACCTTTTCTGACGGGGAATCCTGTGCGAATGCAATCGAATTCTTCGATTTCAATGAGCGGCAGGCCAAATTCATCGTCAATTCACTGCGTATCTACGAATATTTCGGATACGCATGGAAACTACCGTTTTCTGATCCACAGCTGATCGATTTCTTCCTGCGGGTTCCCCTGAAGTACCGGATTCGTAAGGGACTGTTATTCGAGATTCTCCATTCCACGTTCGCCACCGGCCCCTGCAGGGCGCTTTCAGAAATTCCCTGTACGACCCCGGCTCCGTCCTTTCACCAGCAGGTAGTGCCCATGGCGCGATCCATCATTCGCAGGATGCTCCACGCGCGTGGACCGGCTGCACCACCGTGGAATGCAGGCCTGCCTGCCCTCCTGATGGAAAAGAGGCTTGCAGGACGCGAAATCAATCCCCGTTATCCACTTTTCCGCATGATCCTGGGGGAACGCGTGCCCGTAATAAAACCTTCGAGGATCAACAGTAGCACCACTCTCGATTATCTTGCTACTTTCGCAGAGATCGACCTTGTCGGGGAGCGGCCGTGATGCGTCGCAATCCGGATACCTTTGCATCTGGTCCTTCCGGCTCATGATTTCTGGCCTGCTTCCGGGTATCTCAGGAAAGAATTTCCGGAACGGTTTCTTCCCTGTGTCGCCCGGAGGAATGAACAGCCGGGGGAAAAGCTGATCAACAAACCGGTATATATGAGTGATAAGGAGCGATCTGATTATTCCGGTCTCACCACAGCCGCACGGGGCCTTCGGGCGGGTGCGCAGAATTCTCGCCGCTATCCCCAGGAGCGGTTTTGTGATCGGGCTTGTCTGTATGGGGTGGTTTCTGCTGCGCACCTGCACAAAACCCAGCAGGGTCGCCTATCCCTGCCAGCAGATGGCGGTTACGGGCGGGCAGATCTGGCTGGCAGCCTATGTCCTTCCCCTTGTCGGAGCGGTGCGGCACCGCTGGTGGGATGCCGGGCGAAAATACCGGGTGCACCTGGTCATCGTTCTGGGCAGTCTGGCGATCATCCTTGTTGCCCTCGGAGGCTTTTCCAGCGATATGCCCGGAGACCTGACGTCCGTCAATGCCACGGATACGCCCGGAGATACTCCCGCAGGGTATGCTGAACCCCGCTCCACGATCTTTGTCGTCGAAGGAACGAATGGCAATGACGGAGGCATTGAAAGCCTGATCAATCTCATGGACGCGCATGGAAATGTCACGTTCTATAACTCCTCCCGTTCGGTAACGGGGGGAAAGCAGGGGATCATCATCAAAGACGATGTGGTGATCATCAAAGTAAACTGCCAGTGGGACGAGAGGGGAGGGACAAACACCGATCTGGTCAGGGGGCTCATCAGGGCCA
>JAJRCL010000035.1 GCA_028679035.1 Methanomicrobiales archaeon
CCCGATGGGTCCGTTTTCTTCCGGCCGGAACGATCCAAGGTAAACCTGCGTAGCGTGGCAGTCCTTCTTTCCCGGGAAATTATCCAGGAGCTGGAAAAAGTACGTGCCGATTCATGCCTTTCCGATATTGATGGAGCTCTGCGCCTCATTCTCCACCGGTACCGCACCTGCACGGGTACCGATGACAAAAAGACGGGGAGCGGGGATGCAACAGAGGAGGGTAATAAACCCGTATGACTCAGGAGAGACAGGCGGCGGACCCGGTGATGCGTTCCGGATGCGTATAAATATTCATCTTACTCCCGCGAACAAACCCGATGATGCACAACCCGTTCTTCGCTGCCACATCCACCGCAAGACTCGTGGTTGCTCCCCGGGATGCGATGACCGGAATGTTCGCAACCAGACATTTACGCACCATTTCTGAGGAGATCCTCCCCGACGATATTGCTGCCGTATGGGAAAGATCGATTGCATTTTTTAATGCATGTCCGATAACTTTGTCCATTGCATTGTGCCGCCCGATATCCTCAGCGCGGTGAACCAGCCGCCCTTCCTGCAATAATCCGACGACGTGAACGCCGCCGGTCAGCTTGTGCAGGGCTGAATCAGTGAGATCCTTCATCGCCGCGGTAATGTCATTGGGGGAGAAGACCTGTTCTGACGTAATCCTGGGGAGCTTTTTGGCATCCATGAACGAAGACCCCCCGCCGCAGCCGGAAAGTACCAGTTTTTTCGCTCCCACCGGCCGGAAGGGGTTCTTGGTAAGGACACTTACCCGCTCTTTCTCCACCATGAGTGATTCAATTTCGTGGGCACCTTCGATGATCTGTTCCGTAAAGAGGAAACCCGTGACGAAATCTTCGATCGCTCCCGGGCTCACCATCGCGGTAAGGATGTTGCGTCCGTTCAGGCTCACCGACAGTGGAAACTCTTCCACCACCTCGTGCTGTCCCTTGGTGAACGAGCCGGTTTCAGTACGGATACAGGATTTTGTCTTGTACATCAGCAGGCACCCCGGGCAATTGCATCGACCGATGCGACGAGTGTGTCCACATCTTCCGGCGTTGTGTAGATATAGATACTCGCACGGACCGTCCCGTCCGCAAGACCCAGGTGCTGCATCAGGGGCATGCAGCAGTGGTGGCCGGATCGGACCATGATGTCAGACTCTTCATCCAGGAGATGCGCGACCTGGTGCGGGTCCACGCCCCTGACCGTGAAGGACACCACGCCGGTTCGCAGTGCGGAATCCCCGGGTGCATAGACCCGCACTCCCGGAAGCGCACGCAATCCTTCCAGCATGCGTGTCACAAGGCGCTGTTCATGACTGCGCACGTTCTCCATTCCCAAACCCGTCAGGTAGTCGACGGCTGCTCCCAGTCCGATCCCTCCTGCGATATTCGGTGTTCCTGCTTCGTAGCGTGCATACCCCTCGACATAGGAGAACTCTTCAAGGGTAACCGTCTCCACCGAGCCACCGCCAACGGAAAGAGGTTCCGGGATCGGCTCCTTCATCCAGAGCACGCCGGTGCCGGTCGGGCCGCACATTTTGTGACCGGAGAAACAGAGATAATCGCAACCAAGATGTTCCACATTCACCGGCATGTGCGGGACCGTCTGTGCGCCGTCGACGAGCAATTGCACGCCGCGCTCCCGGCAGATCTTCGCGATCTCGGCAACCGGCGTCATCACCCCCAGAACGTTCGATGCGTGGGTAAGGGCTACAAGACGGGTGGAACCGGTGATTGCAGCAGCCAGGGCGGAAAGATCAAGGGTATAATCCTCACGTATCGGAAGGACGGTCAACCGGACACCCTGGCGCCGGAGACGCATCCAGGGAAGCAGGTTGGAATGGTGTTCGAGAATCGTGGTGATGATGTGGTCGCCTTCTTTCCATTCCCGTCCCGCAGCGACCATCGTAATCGCCTCGGTGGTATTCTTGGTGAATACCACGGTGCCGGATGAAGCGCCGATGAAACGCCCGACCTTTTCGTGCGCATGCCAGTACTTCTGCGTGGCAATCTGGGAAAGCCGGTGCACGCCCCTGCCTACATTGGCACGGTAGTGGTGTTCGTACTCGATCATCGCCTGGAGCACCGGCTCCGGCGAGATGCTGGTCGCCGCACTGTCAAAATAAATCAGATCCCCCAGCAGGGGGAAATCCTTCTTGATCTCTCCGGAAATCATCACTTTTTTCTCCTGCGTCTGCTGCATACGCACCGTTGTCGCGGATCGTTTTGCTGTTGGCTCCACATGGTGCAGGCGGCAGAGCTCCTGCATCTTCGGGGGGAGTTCCTGCCAGCGCCAGAGTCCCCAGCGAAGGTATTCCCCGGGAAGGCCGGCCTGCTGCGCCCATCGTAAAACAAACTCCTCCCATCGCGCCGCAACGTCGGGGTGCAGTCGTTTCAGCAGCTCGTACTCGCTTTCCAGCATCGCGGGGCACAGATAACAGCCGATCCGCTCGATCCCTTTCTCATACAGGGGATTGTAGGCAATCCCACGGAACCACAGGTAGAGGAATACCTCCAGCGCCCGCCAGTTACGGATCGGGGATAGATTCAGCTGCAGCGGATTCTGCGGGTTCTGGCTCGTTGCTTCGAGATCCGCACGGTTCCAGGATTCGTACCAGCGGTTCCCCTGCACCGTCACGCAGGGACCGGTCGTCGCAAGGTACCGCTTCAGCGGGTTCAGCTTCAGCAGTTTGCAGCACCAGCGGTGGTCTTTGGCCGGCGGACCGGCCTTTTCAACGGCCGCCCAGAAATCCCCACCCTTCGGGACGATCTCGACCGGAAATCCTTTGATGTACTCAATGGTCTCCGGAAATTCGATGCCGGTGTCGATGAAGAACGCCTTCTCCACGCCGGCCCTGCGTGCAAGTTCCAGGACCGCGGTGCTGTCCTTGCCGCCGGAAAACGAGACGTTGACGCACGGTTTGCCGCTGGAATACTGTCGGATCTCCCGTATGGCATTTCTCTCAAGATTTTTCAGGTGATAGCGGTTCTGGGTAACCACTTCGTCCCATCCGGGATCTGGCCGGGCCGGTACCGGTTGTAAGGGAAGAACTTCCCGGACCCGCACGTACCCGTCTTTTACGCTGCCGGTCCCGTACAGGTCCTTGTACCGGACGATTACAGTTCCTTCCGGTGCATCCGGAGGTGCCGCGATCTTTTTTCCTCCGATGCGTCGACGTCCCGCGTCCTCGGGAAGGCGTACAATGCCCTTCGTCGCCACGGAGGCGAGCCAGGGAAGTGCCTCCGAGGTGATGTCGAAGGAAAATGTCCGGCGCACCGGATCAAAGGAAAGCCATCCGAATTTTGCACCATGGGCAATCACGAGGTCCCGCCGGTCGATCCCGCTTCCCTTGTTCAGCAGCACGACCCGGGGGAGCGGCGCAACGCCGTACCGTTCTGCAAGAAGTGTCCGCACGAGGTCCATGTCTGCGGATAACGCCGGGCGTACATCGTACGGTTCCTGCAGCGGAATCGCCCGTCCCGGCTCCCGGCACGCACAGGAGCGCCCGATGAGAGGGACATTGCACGAATCGCACCAGTAAAGGATCTTTTTTACCGGCGGCTCTCGCATGAGGTGATCATGGGGTTTTTGCCTTTATAAGCTCCGTGCCGCACGCGGGGGATAAGAGCGTCCAATATTAGTGCATGATAAGAATGCTGCTGATGGAAATTGGCACGGACGGAATGTGAAAAAGATCAGAGATCCGGCGCTCCCTTCAGCGCAGCGATCATCAGGCGGACCCCGTCTTCAAAGTCCTGCAGATCCATCACTTCGACTGGTGAATGGATGTAGCGCACGGGTATTTCCAGTACCGTACTGGGGATCCCGCCACGCTCGAGGTGGATCGCGGTCGCGTCAGTGGTTCCTCCTTTTCCGACGTTCAGCTGCACCGGGATCTTCGCTTTAACCGCGGCTGCGCGGAGCCATTCCACCATTTTCTTCCTGGCGATGAGCCCCCTCCCGTTCGCATCCGAAATGGTGATCGATGGACCCTTGCCCAGTTCCAGTGAGGAGTCTTTTTTCTCGATACCCGGGTGATCGCCGGGGAAGGTTACGTCCATCGCAACGGCACAATCCGGTTCCAGGAGGTAGGCACTCGTCTTGGCCCCCTTCGTCCCGACCTCTTCCTGCACGGTGAATACACCGATGAGGGTATGTTCGGTACGGGCTTCCTGCAGGACCCGGATGAGCAGGGCAACTCCGACACGGTCGTCGAAGGCTTTTCCGGTGATCCGTGTACCGGCAAGCTCCACACATTCCCGGTCGACGCTGACCTCAGACCCGACTTCGACCCCGAGCTTCTCGGCCTCCTTGCGGCTGCTGGCGCCGATATCGATGAACATGTCCTCGACTTTGACCTCTTTTTTGCGCTCCTCGTCACTCATAGCGTGGGGTGGCTTTCCTCCCACAACCCCGAAGAGCGGCTTTTTCTTTCCGTGGACAACGACACGCTGGTTATAGAGCGTGGGGGCGTACCACCCGCCGAAGGTGACGAACCGCAGGAAACCGCCATCGTCGATATATTTGACCATCAGGCCTATCTCGTCCGTGTGGGCGGCGAGCATCACCTTCAGGGGTCCCCCCTGGCGGATCGCGATCAGGTTGCCCATTGCGTCTGTGCGGATCTCATCCACATGCGGGGAAATCTCTGCGCGGATGATTTCCTGAACACTTCCTTCGCCTCCCGGAATGCCATGGGCATCCGAGAGCTTCTTAACGAGTTGCTTCGTCATCGTTCCTCACCCATTGCTTCAGCGATCCGAGCTACAGCCTGCTGCAGAATGTCCCGGGACACCGCATAACATACCCGCCCCCAGTGCGGACGGCTCCGGCCAAAAGAACTACCCGGGACTACGACTACGCCGTGGGCGAGCACCCGGGTGAGGAGTGCTTCCCCGAACGGGACAAATGCATAGAATGCACCCTCCGGCAG
>JAJRCL010000243.1 GCA_028679035.1 Methanomicrobiales archaeon
AATTCAGCTTCCGGCCCGGCGAGACAGCCGGACAAGAAATTCTGGTCCTGAAGAATGTGAGCAGCGCGGATCTCAACAGGGCGTCAGGCTTTGACAAGAATCATTGGCCAGCGGTGGCGAATGGGAATTGGCTTGGTATCGAGCGCGATTCCACGATGACGCCGTCGAGCGGTGCCGCGGCCCAAGCGCCTCAATCCTCCATGGAGAAGAGAGCCGCTGCGGTCCCAGAGCCTTCGCGGAACATGGCGCCTATGGCGGCCGAGTCTCGATCCGAGCGCAATCGGTCCGCCCCGGCTGTGACGCCGGAGCGCGGCATGCGTGCTGACAACGGATACGGTGCTGTCAAGTCTGTCGACATTCCCCATCTGAGGCTCAGTATGCTAATGGGCGCCACCGTCCGGGACCTTCAGGAGGAGGACGTCGGAAAGCTGGACAACGTGATGATTGATGTGCATCAGGGCAGGCTGGCCTACGGGATCGTGGCGATCCGAGATGGGTTCCTGGGCCCCAACAAAGATTTCGTTGCGGTGCCGTGGTCGGCTGTGGACCTGAGTAGGCAGCCGGGCATTGCCAGACTCGATGCCGACAAGCAGACCCTGACGGCCATCGCCTTCGGCCGAAACAACTTCCCGAACCTGGAGGATTCGCAGTACAGCCATCAGTTGTATCAGCGGTTCCATGCGACGCCCTATTGGCAGAGCTTGGGATTCGTCCCCGGCGCGGACCGGCAAAATGGCAGTCTGCCGTCCTCAGGGATGACATCTCCCAACGCTGCGACGCCTGAGATGCCCGCCCACACGTACAGGCACGCTTTGTCCTACAACCCGAGCTCTGTCGAGACCATCCATGGAACGGTCAAGAGCGTCGGGACCTATCGGATCGAAGGGACCTCCATGCCTGGGGTGCGCCTGAATGTCAGGACCGACGGGGGCAGAATGCTGAAGGTGCAAGTGGGACCACGCTCGTTCCTCGATGGTCAGCAGATCAGCTTCCGTGCCGGCGATCCGGTGACGATTACCGGTTCGGTGGTCAAGACCGGACGGCGTGAGGCCGTTCTGGCTTCCCAGATCAAGACGGCGAACAGGACTCTTGAGCTGCGTGCCCCTGACGGAAAGCCCCTGTGGAATCTCGACCAGTACAGAGGTTCTACGAGTGCCTCCGCAGGCTTCGGCGACCGGAATCCTTACGACTGGTGAGATGCTCTCGAAGGTGAGAGCCGTTGGTGATGAGCGTGACCTTGCCCGGCACGGGTAGCCGGAGTTGAGCCGGGAACGAAGATCGGAAGTTCTGCAGGAGATGGTCGGTGCGACGAGCCGCATGACGATTGTCGCACCGGCCTTCTTTTATGCATCTCTGTGTGCATGTCAAGCGGCTGTCGGTGCGCCTGGTGGGATTTGAATCCGCGGGAAACCGGTCGACCTTTAGACGTACTGCGGATACGAAGGCACCTACATCTATGCAGGACTGCGCCGCGAGGAAGCCTTGTGGCTGACGGGGGAAGATGTCGACCTGCCCAAGCGGCTGATCCGCGTGCGAGCCAAGACCGTTGGAGACCAGCAGTGGCAACCCAAGACGAAGCGGAATCGGGTCGTGCCGATCAGTGATGCCCTCTATGCAATTCTCTCGGAGTATACCCCACCCGAGAGCGGTCCTTGGTTCTTCCCCTCTCCCGCCGGCAAGAGGTGGGACCCGGACAACTTTTCCCAGGACCTCAGAGCGGTCAATGAAGCGGCAGGCTTGGATTGGTCGTGTCTGGATTTTCGGCACACCTTCGGAAGTCACCTGGCGCAGAAAGGGGTCTCGCTCTACAAGATCGCCACGCTCATGGGCAACTCGCCAGAGATTTGCCGCCGGCACTACGCGGCTCTGATCCCGGAGGAGATGCAAGATGTTGTGGAATTCGGCGCCGACGAGAAGCGGGCGTCAGGCGATGACGATACCAAAAAGATGCTGCAGGAGATTCTGGCGGAATTGAAGGGCAACAAGCAAGCTGTGAACCTGCCTCCCCATCTGAAGCTCGTACGGGTCAATGACTCGGCCTAATCGGCAAGCTGCCGGGATGCGATCCACTCCTGCACCTCACGCCACCTGTAGCGGATCGCACCGTTGCGACCCCTTCCCAGAACAACAGGTCGGATGCCTGCTTGCTGGAGCCAACGGCGGACAGAGGATCTATGCGCGTCAAGCATCTGTGCCAGCGTCTTGAGGCTGATAGTCAGCCTCTCTGGTCCGTCAGTCGCTTGCTTCTCTTGCACCGCTAGCCCGGACATGGTCAACTTCCTCAAATGGAGGGTATGGCATTCTCTCACCCCAACCACACAACCCCCGCAGAGTCGTGCTTGATCCTCTCTCTGTCCTGGGGCAGCAACCCGGATGGATAGAGCAGCAGCCGCAGCTTCGAGATGTCCGAATACCTTCGCATCGCCGGCTGTACCCTGGAGATCAGTTCGGCCACATAGCTCGACCAATTGGCCCTCCGGCGGATCCGTGCAATTGCGTCTGCCTCTGTGTGCAAGCCATTCTGTTCCAGTGCTTCCTGGCAGAGTCGAAGACCGGGCCCACGGGGATTCACCGGCTCGACGAAGATCTCTTCCGCTCGGCAGTCCACCACGAACTTGATCAGCTGATCAACATCGTCCTGTGCATCGGCGATTCCTGGGAGCAGGGGACAGAGCATCCCGAAGGTCCGCAGACCCCGGGCAGCCGCCTCAACTAGGGCGAGCATCCGGTCCTGGATGGAAGAAGCGTTAGGTTCAAGGGCCTGGACGGCTGCCGCTTGGTGCAGAGGGGTGGTTATGTTCAGGCCGACCAGGACGCGGTCCCGGTACTTCTCCATGAGATCGAAGTCATCCCTGATTACTTCGTTCTTCGTGAGGATGGCCGCACTTGGTCCCGACATTGACCGCATGTGTGGCGAGCCCCTTCTTCTCGAACTCGGGCGTGCGAGTGATTCCTGCCTTCAACCGACAACAATGAACTCTCATGTGTCGCCTCTCCTCTTGCTACATCCTGGCAGTGTATCCTCCAAGGTGATCGGCTCAGTGATGGCAGACAATGCTCCTTCGTCAGGATTGAAGGCAACGTCATCGAACTCTTCCTGGACTGCCCTGAGTTCCCCGAGGATTGTGCCCAGACTCGGCACTTCTTTGTGCCGCCTGTCCATGAGAGATTCGAGCTTGGAGACACTATACGGGATCTGGCCCAGGTGCCTGGCAACGCTCTTGCAGCACTCTTCGTGTCCTTTCGGCGGGCCTGCGTGAAAAGACCTTGCTGAAGGGGTATCGTCAGCGGTGGCTGGCAAGCCTGATCGGATCGGCGGCCTGTGGAAGAGGTTGCCCAGGCGAGCCGGCGAAACCGACTTTGTGGAGAACTGCTGATGAATCCCAGACCACCTGCGAATGTCCCACCGCCGCTTTCCCTGGCACGACGTGAGCTCGATCAATGGCGTAAGCAGCAGCAAGGTCGTAAGCGACTGCCCCGGGAACTGTGGTCGAACGCGGTGAGGCTGGCCCGGGAGCACGGCCTCAACAAGACGGCTTGCACGCTGGGTTTGAAGTACGACTCGCTCAAGAAGCATCTGGAAGCGGCTGCGCCCGGGGCATCGGGTCGGGGGAAGACTCGGCCTGAGTTCATTGAGTTTATGCCGCGGGAGATGATGCCCTCGTCCCTCGAGTGCATGATCGAGCTGGAAGACGGCCGCGGCGGGAAGATGCGGATGCAGATGAAGGGGGTCAGCATGGCGGACCTGGCGTCCCTCGCACGCGGGTGGCGGGACAGCCGGGCATGATCCAGGTGACGCCCCAGATGCGGATTCTGGTGGCCGTGGCGCCGGCCGATTTCCGCAAGGGGATCGACGGGCTGGCCCGGGTATGTCGCGAGACGCTTCGGCAGGATCCGTTCAGCGGCTACGTGTTCGTGTTTGGCAACCGCTGCCGCAAGGCGATCAAGATCCTGGTCTATGATGGGCAGGGGTTCTGGCTATGCCAAAAGCGGTTGTCCCGGGGACGGTTCCCGTGGTGGCCGCCGCAGGCGTCCGCGGCGACGGAGATGTTGGAGGCCCAC
>JAJRCL010000206.1 GCA_028679035.1 Methanomicrobiales archaeon
ATATCATCTTCAAGTTTTTGATAACACCTGAACGAATCGACTTTTTTTCCGGATTCTCGATGTTTCGTCCATTTTTCACACGTTTCATGTTCTTCGCAATTCCAGCAAAATTCAATTCCTTTTTTCTTCAAGGCACAGGTGATAAAAGGGCAGCCAGCACCCATTCTGGATTCGGTTTTACATCCACCGCACCTGCTTGCCCCTTCCGTATGGTAATGAGGGCAAAGTCTGCAGGAAAGCCCACAAATGCCAATTGACGGGTATTTAATTTTCATTATTATCCCTTTTACCCGGTGTGATTGTGCCAAAGCCCATACATGGTTTATTTTCCCGAGGGTTCAGACCCTCGGTTTTCAGGAGCAGGTACCTGCAATTCGGATGGTTATTTCGTATGCATCTCGTCCATGCTCCCGCTGCGGAAGCCTTCAAGGTCAAGAGTAATATAGGAAAATCCGATCATCCTGAGCGTTCGAGTTATTTCGCTCCGCAGGCGTACGATCCGTTCAATCTCCGCAGGAAGGACCTCTATCCGGGCAACAGGACCATGCACCCTTACCCTGAGCTGGGAGAATCCCTGTGCTGAAAGGAACGCTTCTGCCATTTCGATCATCCGAAGCTTATCTATCGTTATCTCCTCGCCATACGGGATGCGTGATGCGAGGCACGCCGCTGACGGTTTCTGCCAGATCGGAAGCCCACACTCCCGTGCGATATCCCGGATGTCCTGCTTTGTAATCCCGGTCTCAATAAACGGATGGATAATCCCCTCATCGCTCGATGCCGCCAGTCCGGGCCGGTGCTCGCAGGTATCCGAAACGTTCATGCCATCTGCGATCCAGGCCAGACCCAGCTCGGCGGCCCGTTGTTTCAGGTACTGTGCAGAGATTTTTTTACAATGGTAACAGCGGTCGGGGGAGTTTTTCCGGAATTCCCCGTGGTCCATCTGCGAGACGTGAATGATATCGAGCTGTAGGTCATAGTCAGCAGCAATCTGTTGTGCCTGTGTGACGGCTGTACGCGGTACGACCGGACTGTCAAGCAGGATGCACCGGCTCTTATCACCCAGAATCTCTTTTGCCAGTACTGCAAGGAGCGTACTGTCCACTCCCCCAGAGAACGCAACGAGCATCGATCCCCGCTCCCTGATATTCTGTTCAAGAATCTTCTTTTTCGCGATCATATCCATGATAACACCAGAAAAAGCGAAAAATTATCGGTCTCGTTGTGCCCGGGTTTTTACGATCCGCGGCGTTCCGATGCTGTACCAGATGACCTGCCGCACTGTTCATCACCCTCTCGCAGCTGTCTGCAGATATCGCAGGTACGCTGCACGAGGTTGACTTGTTTTCCCTTCTTTAAATCTTTTGCAAGGTGTTCGATCGATCGTTTCACCTCATTCTCAAATTCAATGCGGTACCCGCGTTTTCCCGACAGGTACTGTGATACTGCGGAAGGAGCGATCTCCAGCATCCGCGCCGCTTCAACCTGAGATACACCGCATTTTACCAGTTCAACGGCAATTGCCGCCCGGATAGCCGGCAGTACGTCCCATACAATTCTCTGACAAGGAGATTCCATCACTATCACAACCTTTTTATTTTTACGATCCTGAAATAATATATTGCATTCACAATTGTGAATACGCTCCCTGACTACAAAAATATAATGGTTCACTACACGTATTCGAAATCATCGCGGAAAGGGACTATGGAGAAACGCACAATATATCTGGACCATGCCGCAACGACAGCGGTAAAACCCGCTGTATTCGATGCAATGCGGCCGTATTATACTGAACATTATGGAAATCCCTCCTCAATATACAGTATAGCCCGGGAATCCCGGAAGGTAATCGAGACCGCCCGTGCGCAGGTTGCAAAGGTTCTTGGAGCAGAACAGGATGAGATCTATTTCACCTCAGGAGGAAGCGAGTCCGATAACTGGGCGATCAAGGGAGTTGCCTTCGCGAACCGGAAGAAGGGCAACCATATCATCACATCGGCGATAGAGCATCATGCAGTCCTCCATACCTGCCAGTATCTTGAAAAGGAAGGATTCTCCGTCACGTATCTGCCGGTCGATCGATATGGGTTTGTTGATCCTCAAGACCTTGAAAAAGCGATAACCGACAAGACGATCCTGATCTCGATCATGTACGCCAACAACGAGATCGGCACTATTGAACCCGTTACGGAGCTTGGCGCACTAGCAAAAAAGCACAAGATCCTCTTCCACACCGATGCTGTGCAGGCAATCGGCAATGTTCCGATCGATGTTAAAGCGCAGAATATTGACCTGCTCTCACTCTCCGCTCACAAGTTCTACGGGCCAAAAGGATGTGGGGCGCTCTATATCAGAAAAGGAGTGCGGATTGACAACCTAATCCATGGCGGGGGCCAGGAACGGAAGCGACGTGCCGGAACAGAAAACATTGCCGGTATCGTAGGCCTTGCCAAAGCCATTGAACTCGCGACAGCAGATATCGGTGGTCACAACGCACGGATTGCAGCGATGCGGGACCGCCTGCTCAAGGGTATTCTCGATACGATCCCCAATTCCCGTCTCAACGGTCATCCGGAGAGACGTCTGACAGGTAACCTGAATGTCAGTTTCGAATTCATTGAAGGTGAATCCATGCTCCTCTGGCTGGATGACGAGGGCATCTGCGGATCGACCGGCAGTGCCTGTACTTCTGGATCGCTTGAACCGTCCCACGTGATGCTGGCAATCGGTCTTTCGCCCGAAGTCGCCCATGGATCCCTCCGGCTTACGCTTGGAGATGCAAATACGGATGAGGATGTCGACAGGGTGCTTGACGTGCTCCCTAAGGTTGTTGCAAAGCTACGGGAAATGTCCCCCCTCTATCATAAGGACGAAAAGGGAGGAGGATGCAATGTATAGCGACAAGCCAGCGATTGCAGGAATAAAGAAAAAGACGGGAGAAGCGAAAAAATGAACGGGGAAACAACGAAAAAATCAATTACTTATACGGTTCCGATCGGGCCCGTGCACCCTGCCCTGAAAGAGCCGGTTATGTTTACCTTCCAGATGGAAGGGGAGGTGGTCAGATCGGTGGACTTTGCACCCGGTAATGCCCACCGGGGCTGCGAATGGATGGGTATGAGGAGGAACCCGATCCAGATCCTCTACCTCTCCGAAAGGATATGCGGCATCTGCGGGATTGTGCACTCACTCACGTTTGCACTTGCTGTGGAACAGATTGCTGATATTGAAGTTCCTCTCCGGGCTGATTACATCAGGACCATCATGTTTGAGCTCGAACGGATCCAGTCACACCTCCTGTGGGCAGGGGTAGCCGCTCATGAGCTCGGGTTTGACTCTCTCCTGTACCTTTCATGGAGAGTGAGGGAGAAATCGCTGGACCTGATCGAAACTCTCGCCGGAACAAGGATTCACTACGGGATGATCCAGGTCGGGGGGGTCCGCAGGGATATCGGTGAGGACAAACGCCCCGCAATTGAAGAGTGCCTGGATTATTACCGGGAACTGCTCGACCAGATGAAAACCGTCTTCTTAGATGACAGCACTATACGAATACGGTGCAGGAATCACGGTCTTTTAAGCTACCATGATGCCCGGCTTCTCTGTGCCGTCGGCCCGACCGCACGGGCATCAGGAGTTGCCATGGATGTACGGCACGATTACCCCTTCTGCGCCTATGGCGACCTCGATGTCCGCCCCATTCTCCCCCCACAGGAATTCGGTGGACCTAAGGGGGACGTATATGACCGGATTGTCGTGAGGCTCCTTGAGATCGCCCAGTCCATTGATATCATCCAGCAGTGCCTGGATAATCTGCCCTCCGGAGAGATCCTCTGGGAGAAGAAGATACCCAAGCTGCTGCTCACGTTAAAAAAGGCACAGGGAGAGGCGATCGCCCGGGTGGAGGCCCCGAGAGGTGAATGCCTCCACTATGTCCGCATGGACGGGCA
>JAJRCL010000207.1 GCA_028679035.1 Methanomicrobiales archaeon
CCGAGATCTTGTCGGGGGATGCCTCCCTCCTCCTGATACAGGGCGCGGTGAATGATCCGCTGGGCGGCGTCTATCTGTACAACGCGACAACCGTCTTCCACTACCGGAAGGTGGGAGGAATCACCCATCTTCTCGACGCACGGGATCTCCTCGGTTCAACCCTCGAGATCCAGGATATCAGCGCAGGAAGCGACGGCTCCCTCTGGATAGCGACAGATGCCGGGATATTCCGTTATATTGATGGCGGTGTTGTCCTGTACCTGGGAAGGTCGCAGGAAATCTTCGGCGGGATCGTGCGGGTCGTCTTTGCAGATAATCAGGGACGGTGCTGGTTTGCCATGCCGGGTTTCGCCGGTTACTACTATGATGCGGCATACCAACCGGTATCTCTTGACATACTCCCTCCTGCGATAACATCCGTATCGACGCTAGCCCCAACTCCTCCATACACAGAAACCGCCCATCGTATTTCAGCAATACCAACCGAAGCGGTCGATTCAGGAGGGCCTGTTCAGGCTTTTGTTGAAAGGCTTGACTGGCTTCTGCAGGAGATGAACAAATTTTTCGGGAGTATCTCCCCCGGACGTCATTGAAATCATCTCGAATCAATTGTGATTATGAAAAAAATGCAATCAATTTATAAAAATTCCTGCTAATATTTTCTAAGTTCAAAATTTTATTCGTTTCAGAAAATGAAAAAAATTAATGAAATAAAATTGCGAATTAAAGATATAGGTTGATTCTATTTTGAGATATATTTTTATAGTATAACTAATATTAACAATATTCATGCACAACAACTCGTGCGCCCATTGTTCTGAAGGAGTGGTTGCCATGAGTTATGACAATTCCCGCATAACAGATGTTGACCCGGAATATCGTTTTCAGATTGCATTCCTCAAGTTAGCTGCAATCAGCGAGATCCTCGTCGTATGTGGATTTGCTATACTCGCAGCCCTCTTCATCATAGGGTAGCTGGGGAAGAACCGGGTCCTTAAAACGGGTACCAGTTCTTTCTCCTTCCACTAATAGATCGATCAGTAACCCTGCCGTTATTTTATCCGATTTCTTCCGATCAGACTCATACTTCGGTATTGACATCCCTCAGAGTCTGAATACAGAATGCATCAAGAGAATCAAGTACCGCTTTCTTGGCGCGTCGTGCACGTTTCTCATCAGCGCCGAACACGTCGTGGGCCAGGTATTCCAGCGTGATGGCATAATACTGGTAGGAATTCGCCCGCTGTTTGAGGTCCCGCAGTATCGTGTTTGCCCCCGGCGCATCCTTCACCATCAGGGAGAAGGCGAGATCGAGCAGCTGGAGGATGTGGGTTGGCATACCTTTCGCGACTGCGAGCTTCCGGAAGCTATCGTATGTGGTCCTCACCGTGGTGAGGAGCGAGAGCTTTATCCCGAAATAGATCGGCTCGAGTGCATCGGGGTACTGCTGGAGCATCTGCTTGACGATTCCCGCAGCCCCGATCGCATCCCGTTCTTCCAGCCGGAGGTAATAGGATTCCCGCAGAAAGTCCATGTCGTCGAAAAAGCGTTCGATAGCGATTTTCAGGAGTTCGAGGCGCATCTCCTTGTTGCCGTCCCTGGCGGCCTTCCCGAGTCCGAGCTTGATCAGGCCCTTTTCGTTCGGGAACCACTCAATACCCGATGAAATCATCAGCCAGAACGCCCGGGTGAGCCATTCCTCATCCCGCTGTGCGAATCCGGAGAGTGTTCCGATCGGGATTCCTTTTCGCGCCACCGCAAGGACCTGTTCCCGTGCCAGCAGTTCCGCATCGCTGCGCTGTGCCGGTGAATGATGCCGGTCAGCGATCTCCCGGAGAGAGAGCATGTAGTAGCAGTACGCAACGGCTGTCCCGATGATGGCATCACGCTCGGCATAATTGCGCAGGTAGGGGACTGCGTGTGTGTAGTCCTGGAGCTTCATCAGCTTGATACCGGCTGCGATGTCGATACCGGTACGTGCATCCGAGCGTTTTTTGGCGCGGATCGCGTTGGCGCAGACCTTCTCGATAAAGGCAAGATCGGAGGCATTTTTACTCTCATCCAGGACCTTGAGGGTAATCTCATCAAAAAATTCATCATACATGTCGTCACTGATTTCGGGGGCAAATGGATCGAGCGACGCGATGACGTATCCGAAGAAGACAGGAAGGTTTGCATCCACCTTCGGGGAGTTCTTTTCAATATAACTGAAAAAATCCTTTTTCAGGTTATCCAGCCTTTCCTCGAGGGAACTCCCGGGCTGTCTCTCTCCCTGCATACAGTACTAGATGCCGCAACGGCGTTTATTACCTTTCTATTTTCTGTGAATTGCAGTTGTGAATCCGGATTATCTCTTGATTGTGCAGACCACATCACATCTCAATCCATCGGCTACAGGAGAAAATACGCCCCGGCAATGAACCATGTGCCCACAGCGAGAAACAGGACCCCGCTCGCTCTGGTGATGTAATGAACCCACGGGGCGGAAAATCTTCCGGCACCCCGGGAAATCAGGTATGAAATCCCGCCGTACCAGCAAAAGACAACAGCGAGACTGCCACTGGACCAGGCTGCAAGTCCGGCACTCCCCGCAAGGGAAAACGCCTCCCCAATGAGGGTTGTCCCGATCGTTCCCCACCACAGATAGACCTGCGGGTTCGCAATGCTCACTATAATTCCTCCCAGGAAGGGGCTATGGACTGCAGCGGTGAGTGGAGGAGTGTCAGCAGAAATCCCGTGCATTGCCGGTACACGGATCATCAACACCCCGAGAATGATGAGTGCGATACCGCCAATCAGCCCGGAGTACAGCTGGAAGGCCACGGTCTGAAAGAATACCCGGGCACCGGAGAACGCAATTATGAGAAATATCAGAAAACCGACTGCTGCGTGTGCAGAAGTGACCAGAAGCCCTCCCCGCATTCCCCGTTGTACTGACTGCTGGATAACAAGAAACGTCACCGGCCCGGGAG
>JAJRCL010000208.1 GCA_028679035.1 Methanomicrobiales archaeon
AATGCGAGGGGAGGGATTTGAACCCGCGAACCCCTTCGGGAACGGATCTTGAGTCCGTCTCTTTTGACCTGGCTTAGATACCCTCGCTCGGGGTATATGTTGGTATTTTTCTGTATTATAGTGTTTGACCCGTCTTTTCGGGTACCCTCCCCGATCTTTTTATGAGTGTGAAAGATGCGTTGCATTGTGTAATCCTGACCAGAACACCATTCCCGCAGAGATTTTACCGAAAAGATGACAATGTATTTTTTTTGCCGCTCCGACGGTGGCGATATTATGGGGCTTCCGGGATGATGATCGCCGCGAGAATGTAAACGACAATCCCCGCCCCGGTGAGCCCAAAAATAATCCAGAGGAGACGGATAATATTGGAATCTACAGCAAAGTATTCCCCGATTCCACCGCAGACACCAAAGATCATCCGGTCCTCTCTGGAGCGGTACAGCTTCTTCACCGGTGGCTGGTCCATGATGAAACATACGACCGGCATAAGAGATATAATTGATCCGCCGTCGTTTCCGGGCCTCTTCTGATGTATGAGAAAGAAAAAAAGAGATGGCATGGTGGGATGGATATTGAAGATGCATTCGTCGAAAATCGGAATAAATTACATGAAGTCCGCGAGGCCCATCTGCTTTTGCGACGTTGGCTCGAAGGTGGCATTGATGGCCAGGGCGAGCACCTCGATGCGCTGTTTTGTATAGGGGGAGACCTTGTAGCGTTCGCAGATGGAGCGGGAGATCTCGAGATACTTGCGCACGGAGGCCTCATGTACGGTCGGGCTCAGGTTCCCGCCGCACCGGGTGCACTTTCCCGCAAGGGGGACACGGCGGTACTTTGTGTTGCACTTCATGCAGCGCATGCTCTGGTTGGAGAAAGCCCGCAGGTTTCCCGCGAGGTCACGGATAAAGTGGGTATTGAGGACCCGTTCAGCGACGTCATCGGCATCGACGGCACGGATCTTTTCTGCAAGGGCAAGCTCAGATTCGAGCTTCTCCTGCATCGTGACGAGCCGTGTATACGTGGATTCCAGCGGGCCGGCGGAGATATCGGAGGTATCCATGGTGAAGGAGAAGTCTTCGAGCTGCCGGGTGGTGCCGAGCCGGCGTTCAACCCGGTCGAAGAGGGCTTCAATCTCCTTGGGGTGAGTGAAGGACTGCGCTTTCTGGTACAGTTCGATGGGGTATGAAGAACCAACGTCCAGGTTATGGCTCTCCTTGTCGATCTCGGCCGGGTCCACGCGGCTCGTGATCATCAGTGGAGCGTCCATCGTTCCGCCACGGGTTTCGGGGAGGTAGGAGCGGGAGAAATTGATCAGACAGTCGAGGAGAAGCATCACGCAGTCTTCGTCCCCGTCGCACTGCCCGGTGAAGATCCCGCCCGCTACCAGGGAATGATCGGTGTCCACCGTGAGACAGTACACCGAGTCCTCAAGGGTGGGGACAATATCGCGTGTTTTGATCCGGTCCGGTACCTGGGCGCCCCCTGCTGCTGCAGGGACAGAATCGCCGATACGTACTTCCATCGCCTTGATGCGGCGAAGGTAATTCACTTCCCAGACCAGCATCGCATGGTCCGGGGTAACGGCAAGAACCCTGCCTCCATCGGTTTCGAAACGGATGAGTGACGCAGGTGACCTGTGGATCGAGACTGAAGTGATCCGGCGAATCCGCACTGTGCCGTGTGCATCGGTCGCCCGCACGTAGAGGAGCTTCTGGGGCGGGGAGGCGTAGGTGCCGAGACGATCCAGTTCCGGGCGGCTCACGTCGAAGTTCTCGAGCACCAGCTCCCGGACCGGTTTTGTCATCCAGTTCTTTCCGTCAAAGACCTCGATTGGGGTGTCGGCGTGGAAGCAGTTCCGGCGCTTCGCAGCATGGAAGAACGGGTGGGCATACCCGACGTTTGCACGGGAGAAACCAATGAGGCGGGCGAGGACGCCTGCACTTGTATGGGGCGCGAGGCCGAGGAAGAGGTGGCCGATAAGGTCATCGCGGGTTTTGACGTTGTAGAACGGCGGGAGCTTGTAGAATTTTTCCAGCAGTTCATCGATGAACTGGGCAACACGGATCATATATTCGGCGCATTTTTCCGAGATCAGGATATCCTGCGTACGCAGCTCCAGCACCTGGTCGTCCTTCACGAGCGGGTCTCCGTTACAGTCCTGCAGATAGCCAAGCCGGTGCAGCACGTCGATCCTGACGCCGACTTCGCGGGGACGGAAGTGGGTGAGCGGCAGGTCGATCATATCATAGCGGATGGTACCGTCCTTGAAGACGAAGAGCTCGTTGCGGCTGCGCAGGACTCCTTTCTCTATCGGCTCGATTGCCCGCTCGCGGGAGATCACTCCTTTCACGCCTTTCACGAGAGTTACTGAAGAGCCGTTTATCCCGAGGCGGGCAACGGCTCCCGCGAGCTCCTCTTTCACGTTGATACAGACCTTCCCGCTGCCTCCGTCTTTCTGCTGGCATGCAGTTGGAATCCCGCAGCGGGGACAGCGTTCTTTCGGGGTTTCGATGTTGCACTTGGGGCAGCGGAAGACCGGC
>JAJRCL010000001.1 GCA_028679035.1 Methanomicrobiales archaeon
GATGGCTGTTGGCCGGATCGACGCAGGCTTGTCCTATGGAGCAGATCCATATGCCCTGCCCTATCCGGTAAGTTTGTGATGTCGGCCGTTGATAGAATGAGTAACGGGTGATCGGGATGGCTGGCGTATGCCCGGTATGCGGGGCTCATCTGGAACTGGAAAAGCCAAAGTTCTGTCCGGAGTGCGGATCGCGCTTGAGTCCACAGCCGGAAATTCAGGTGGATCGCCCGGAGCCTGCACCGATCCAACCGGACCAGGTGGAAAAATCCATCCCGGGATCGGACGCGTGTAGCATCGGCGCCAAACTCGAAGACGTTGTTGCGGAGATATTCCAGAAAGACGGGTATGCGACCCAACGGCGTGTCACAATTACGGGGAGGGGAAATTACCCGGGTGAGATCGATATCGTCGCCGAACGAAACGGGGAAAAAATCGCGATCGAGTGCAAGAACCTTACGAAAACCGTCGGAATTATGGAGGTCCGGGATTTTGCGCAGAAGCTCGAAGAACTGGGGCCAGGCTGGCGGGGAGTTTTTATCGCCTGTAACGATCTTACTCCCGAAGCCGATGACTTCGCAGCATCCCGGAATATTGAGGTACTGGACCCGGGCGAGATCAAGGAGAAATGGTTTGCCCTCTCCATGGGAAGAACCGGCCTGCCTGGCGAGACTATCCGGCTTGAATATGCCCTCCCGGTGGTCGTCGATTATGAAACGGTCACGTTCCTGAACCTCGTGAATAAAGACAAAGTACAGGTGCGGGACGCAAAACTCGTATTTCATCCTTACTACCGGGTCCGGTATACGTACCACGCGACCATCAACGATCCGGCAATGAACGTGCATACTTTTGATGACAAGGGGATCGTGATCCTGGATGCCCTGGACGGTAAGATCCTCAACCCTCCGGTGGTCGGGAAGACAAAAGCAATCGGAAAAGCGCTGAAAAATATCGTTTCGTCGGTGGCGCATGAGGAGAATACCCGTTTCCAGAAGCTGTTGCAGGAGATCTGCAAAGAGACACCGGTACGGGAATACACGATCACCATCGGAAAAGATTACCGTATCGTCCGGCTGATGGCAGAGACGACTCCCGGGGATGCCGAGAAGTTCGCACTCGACTATATCGTCGAGAAAAATATCCATTCCGTCGAATTTGAGGTCAACGGACTTGCCGGGCGCAAGGAGACAAAGAAACGGGAGTTCGTCCCCCGGCGGGAAGATATTACCTGCACCACGGATGCTGTCCTCGTACCGAAGTGGACCGTGCACTTCGATGTCCTCGGGTTTGTGTATACCCGGGAGGCCTTCGCCTGCTCCGGAGAACTCCTGGAAGACACGCTTGAGAATTGCCCTCTCCACGCGAAATTCGGGTCACTTGCGGTAAAGAAAAAGACCGGGGCAGTGTGTGAGGTCTGCGGGCGGGCCTACTGCCGGGAACACATTCTTTCCTGCAGCTCCTGCGGGAAATGGCTCTGCGAGAACCACGCGGTGTCCTGCAGCGCCTGCGGCAGAGACTTTTGCTCACGGCATACACCGATGATCTGTCCTCTCTGTAGTAAACCTCTCTGCGGCGGGTGTGTCACCGCCTGCCCCGGATGCGGGAGGACTATCGGCGCCAATCACCTGATCGCGTGTGAGGAATGCGGACAGAAATTCTGCCCCGACTGCCTGATCAAGGAGGGAGTCATCCGCAAAAAGAGAATCTGCAGGAACTGCAGCGAAGAGCGGAAATAACCGGTTGGATAGTCGATCACTGCCGACTATCTTCGGCTAAGGTCTTTGACTGGTTGATCTCACTCTGACCGACCGTATCCCAGAACATCTCAAGCGATAGCCGGATCTTTTTACGTATTTCGGTGATTCGCAAGTGATCAGGGACTGCCTTTCCCGGCATACTGAGATCTCCCTTTTCGTAGAGTGAACGGTTGATTTCGATCTGCACCCATGGAACTCCCTTGTGCCAATAGTGGGCATTGGTGATGAATCCACCGGTAAATGGAGTGTTAATGGTAACTTCTTTCGAAAGGCCGAAGATGTCCCGGAAGGATTCCGCAAGGATTTCCATCCAGCCGGGCGGACAGGTGACCAGCCTCCCTTTCCGTGGCCTGCCCCGCACATCGCCGCTGTTTCCGAGACAAATAAGGGGGCGCAGCTTCCCTGGTTCTTTTTTCATCGGCGGGGATGCAGGAAGCATACTGTGGCAGTCGAAAGCAATCGCAATCGACCGGGTCTCGATAAGACGGTCAAGTTCCGCATGGTACGGAAAGTAATGGTCCATCAGGAGATGATGGATGGCCGTGATAGGTGGAAGCCCGCCATGCATGTACACAACATGACCGTCCACGGTCCGTCGTTTCACGATGCCATCCGGATTGCGTGGCGGGAGCGGATAGGGGGGGCGGTTCAGGTCAACCACCATACGGGAGATGGACGAATGCATTGAAGCCGCGACCGTGTTCTGGAAGTCGAACAGGTCGACCGTTGCGGGATCTGCGTAATATGTCAGATCCTGCTCGCTGAGTACAAATTCATCCCGGATGATATCGGGGACACCGGTCCCGCCGTGGGGAATCGAGATCAGGAAAGGAAAGGTGCGGGTCAATGTAACCCCCTGAGTATCGGCCGGAAAGCTGTTAAGAATTGCTTCCGTATGTTCTTCCAGTTATGGCACAGAAAGTATTATGTAGTATATCCCGTATTACATCAGTCTTCAGTAAAAGACTTTGAGGAGATGTGAAATATCATGAAAGCACGGTTCCCGGTAATACGACATTATTGCGCAAACTGCAACGGTAGCAGGGCATCGACGACATTCCCTGAAAATTTCATGGGACATATTCCGGCAGCACGACGGTGTTCCCTCTGCGGGCACCCGATGGAATTGCTCCTGGACATCGTATAAGGCAGGCGATATTCCTCAGAGAAGATGATTCGCCGGTTGTAATCCTGTTTTTAACCAGATCACGTTTTTGACGTTTGACGATACGGTACGATCATGTCCGCTGCATTACGGTTTTTTCTGTTCTTTATGAATTCGTGTTCGTCATTGCATTCACCGTATAACGATAAAGGCGATAATCGTCAGTAGAAACGCGAGGAGGAGAATCCCAAGGGATAACGGGGCGATGAAGATCATGATCGTGTTCACGGTCGCAGCAAGCTGGGTGACGCGGTGAGACCCGAAGATCACGACCTTTTTGCAGCATGCGGTGGAGGCTGCTACCTCGCTTTCGGTCGCGTCTGACAGCGCTTCCCGTACCCCTCGCTCAACAAACGGCAGGATATCTGCGGCGGCGACCTTCTGGCCGATCGGATTTTTCCCGGTTATCGTATTGACGACGTGGGAGTCTGTGGTCATGATCTCGCAATCGTCCACGATCCCGAGCAACGGCGTCCGGAGCTCCTCCCGAAGGCCCTTGAGCAGATTGTTGCCATCCATGAGAATATAGGCAGTTGTCTGGCCATCCGCTTCGACTGCAAGCACCTGCACGCCGAGATCACCGAAACCCTGGTCACGGCTGTAGGGGAAGGTCACCCGGGATACACCGATCCGGAAGGGATGCATCGGGAGGGATTTGCACGCTTCGATGCCTTCGCCGGCGCCGTAGATATATTCGGTTGCGACCCACGTCGCGGGAAGTACGGCACCGCTGACTTCAGTCATGCTGTTGTGTGCGTCGATGAACCCGAGGTGCGGGTAATAGCGGCGCCCTTCCGCCATGATCGTCGACCCGATCGAGTAATCGAGGTCTTCGGTTTTTTCCGGAGAGCGGGTAGCAACCATGAGCAGCGACGTACCAAACCGCTGGCAAAGGATCTGCACCGATCCATAGGTAAGACGCAGGGAGCGGCTCGCTGCGTTCTGGTGGGAAAGGTCCCTGGCCGAATCCTTGATCGCAGAAAGAATCTTCTGGATCTCGCTTTCAGAGACCAGGTTGAAGTCATGCGTGGCGCATCCGTGGGCCACCATCACCTCGTCCGGGAATGACTCGTGGAGTATTCGGGGCAGGTTGCCACCGCCGACGTCTCCCATCGGACCGGGATGCACATTCGGAATGGTCAGAATTGCCCCCTTTTTTGCGTTCCTGCGGAAGAAAAAACTCACCTGGGGAACCCAGACCTCTTCCCCGATTTTCCTGAAGAAATCCTCCATTCTCTTGTCCCCGTCCGTGAGGTGTGCGATGAAGGTGTTCAGGAAATCCAGGCCATGGATGTGGAACGCCCGGTAGAGGGGGCGATCGATCAACCAGATCATCAGGACGGTCCCGCCGCCGAACACCACGTGTGAGACGATTGCCACCCAGAAAAAGAGCGGGTCGAAGAAGGGTTTGACAAGGAATCCTGCGGTACTCAGGAGAAGCCCTGCGGCGCTCTGCACAAGTGCCGGGACCATAACCCGTGAGGGACGATAGTCGGCGACCGCGGCAAGGACCAGGAGGCGTATCCCGAACACGAACCCCAAAGAGAGGGCATAGAACAGCGGGAGGTAGATATCCAGCACTGGGGATCCGATGGAAAGGAGCGTGGCGATGACACCGAACACCATGCAGGCAAGGGCGAGCAGGGCAGATCGGTTCCAGGTGATCGAACCGCCGAGCCCCTGCACCATCGGTTTCGTGACGAGAAACGCGATGATCGCGGGTATGGTGAAGGCTATCGTCCCGAAAAGGTAGGGGATATGACTGGCAATGCTGCTGCCGAGGCGGCTGGTGGCAAAGTCGAAGAAGAGTCCGAGGATCAGGATGATAACGAGGGATCGCGGCCAGCTCGGGGCAGTGAAGACGAACCGCGAGAGCTTTTCCATCTTCACGTCCGGCGTGATCGACATTAGTACTCCGTGATCGATCCGTTCCTGCCGGGGAAGGTATCAGATCGTTTCGGGATCAACGCTCCACACCGCACAATCTACACGTCATCCCGTTCCTCCAGCAGCCCGAAATGCCGCCGGTAGCGTTCCCGCATCATAATCCAGTCAGGAAGATTGGTCTGGCATCCCGGTTTTTCTATGACAAAGGAAGCGGTGACCGTCCCGATACGGGCACATTCCAATGGCGTGTAACCCCGCACATGCCCGGTCAGGAATCCCGCACGGTAGGCGTCCCCCGCCCCGGTCGGATCCACAAGCTGTACCGGAACGACCGGGACAAAGTGCCGTTCTCCATCGACATACACGTTGCTTCCCTGCGCATCCATCGTGATAACCGCAATCGGAATGTCACCGACGATCGATTCTTCGGACCGCCCGATTTCCCTGCTGACACCGGCGATCTCATGCCGGTTTGCGAAGAGAATGGACGTATGGGTGAGAATCTCGCACAGCTGTTCCCGTGAATAATTCAGCAGGTCCTGGCCGGGATCGAATGAGACAACCGAACTTTTCTGTGCAACACGGACATTGAAGTCCGGGTCCGCGGTCGCGAGATGGACGAAGTCAAGGGCAGGTGCCTCCTGGTGCGCAAATGTTGCAGAGGCCCCCCATTCAAAAAAAGTAACCTGGTCGCCCTGTTCATCCGTGAACATATACGCGGTTGGCGTTCGAACTCCATCGACAACAAAAAGATTCTTGTGGATTCCCAGGTCATCCATCCAGCGGTCGTAGTCGCTGTTAACAAAGTCCTTTCCGACCGCACTGATCAGCGTTGTCTCTTCGCCCAGCCGTGCAATTCCGGCCGCGATGTTTGCAGCCCCGCCGCCGAAGTAGATCTGATGATCGGTGATATACGTGGACTCATGCCGGCCCGGAAGTTTCGGTACCCGGCAGATATGGTCGGTCGCGGTATGACCGACAACATGGATCATAACGGGTGCACGTCCTGGACCTTGAGCGGGATATCCCGGAGTGCACGCCCCACGACCGATTTTGCGATCCTGCCGGCATGCTCTTCTGATTCCGCACGAAACACTTTGATCTCGAGAATCAGACCGACAAGAGCGGTATCGGCCACCACGATCGAACTTTCCAGTTCATTGCCGCAGTAGGGACAGTCGGCCATCCCTGTCTCAATCTCCACGAAATTTGCAGAGGGATTGAGCCGTTTTCCTGCCTCACTGATCGCAATCCCGATCGCATCATCGAGCGATGCAACGTCTTTCAGGACCCAGGCAGACTCCAGAGTTACAAGGTAGTCGGTCATTGTTTACCAGCTGTCATAATGGACATGTTCAGCGAGGGGAATTCTCCCGGTTTTTTCTGCCGGTAATCTCCCTCGCCCGATGGGAAGGAGGGCAATCGGGCGGATATGGGGAGGAAGTCCGAGGATCTCTTTCGCCGATGTTTCATCGAATGCCCCGGTCCAGCAGGAGGATAAATGCTGCGCATGGGCTGCAAGCATCATGTACGTGCAGGCAATTGTTGCGTCCTGAACAGCGTAGAGAATTCCCCTCTCCCCGTACCGTGACATCGCACGCACGTAGTTTGCGCAGACAACAAGGACGACCGGGGCACGGGCGATGTGCTGCTGTTCCAGTGCGGCATTGGCGAGTTCCTCGCGTACTTCCGCGTCGGTAACCAC
>JAJRCL010000036.1 GCA_028679035.1 Methanomicrobiales archaeon
ATACCCGCCGGCTGATCGCGGGCATGCGCACCTATGGGTACCCTGCGGCAGTGATGCCGGAGGTGAATGTGGCGACGTTCTTCTGCAGGAATGCTCCGGCGGACTGGCAGGTTTCACGGACACGGAAAGGACACCTGCGGATCGTCTGCATGCCCCACGTCCACCGGGGGATAATCGAAGCATTCCTGTCGGATGTGGGGACCCTTCCCTCTCCGCAAAGGGACGTCTAGGAGAGGTATCCGGGTATGATCCTGATCGATACTGAGGATCTGATTCAACAACTACATAAACGGGGTGTTCACCGCGTCGCTGTCCAGCTCCCCGCCGGCTTACGCCGGCAGGCCTTCGATCTGGTGCAGACCATCCGGGCAGAAGGGTTTGAGGTGCTCCTGAGTGGGGACCCCTGCTACGGGGCATGTGATCTCGATACGGATGCTGCCGCACTTGCCGATGTGCTGGTGCACATCGGGCATGCACCAGTCAGTGAGAACCCGTCGGTACTGTTTGTTCCGGTCTCCTGGGATTTTGATGTGCAGGCGCTCGCTTCGGTTGTCCCCCTCCTGCGCACAAAGAGGATCGGGGTTGTAACGACGGTCCAGCACGTGCACCTCCTTGACGAGATCGTTACCTGTCTGGGGACATTCGGGATCGAAGCGGTTGTTGCGCACGGAGGCGGACGGGCACCGCTGCGGGGGCAGATCCTCGGGTGCTGTTTTGATGCGGCACGCAACACCGGCGCAACAGAGATCCTGTTTATCGGTACCGGCCTCTTTCACCCGCTCGGCATACGACTTGCGACCGGGGCGCGTACCGTTGCGTTTGACCCGTTCACTGCCCATGCAGAAGAAGTCGATACCGAACGTCTCCTGCGCAGACGGGCAGTATTTATCGAAAAGGCCCGGCAGGCAGATCGCGTCGGGATCATCGTCTCCGCAAAAAGCGGCCAGCAGCGACTCGCTCGTGCCCGTCGTCTTGCAGCACGATCGGAACGGGCGGTCCTGATCCTTATGACTGAGGTCAGTCCTGATGAGCTCCTCAATTTTGGCATGGACTGCTACGTGAATACGGCCTGTCCCCGTCTTGCGTTCGATGACCAGGATCGGTTTCCGGTACCGCTGATTACGCCGCAGGAGTATGAAATCGCGTTGGGGATACGCGGGTGGGAAGACTACCGGATCGATGAGTTCTGCGGTGATGAAGCTCCGGCAGCTTGAAATTGCCCTCGAAAAACTCGAAGGGTATTACACGCCGCGGGCAGACCTTGAACAGTACCCGACACCTCCGGTGCTTGCGGCACGGCTGCTCTATTCAGCAATGATGCAGGGGGATATCACCCAGTGCCGTGTGTGCGATCTTGGGTGCGGGACCGGTATGCTCTCCTGCGGTGCTGCCCTGCTGGGTGCTGCGCACGTCGTCGGTGTCGATCTGGATGCGGGAGCGCTGACCATCGCCCGCCGGAACGCTGTGGCAACCGGGGTTGCTGTCGAATTCGTTGAACGGACGGTTGATGCCCGGATTACCGACCTGGGGCAATTCGATACCGTGGTTATGAACCCTCCCTTCGGCGCCCAGAAAAAGCACGCCGACCGCCCGTTTATCGATGCAGCCCTTGCGCTGGCGCCAACAACCTATATGATAGGTAATCAGGGGTCCCGGGAGTTCATCGCATCGTACATCGAAGGGAAAGCCATCATCACCGAAGCGATCCGGGCACGTCTGCCGATACGGCATACGTTTGCATTTCACCGCAGGGAAACCGTGGAGATTGCTGCAGAGATTCTTCGTATCCAGCGGGTGTCACATGGCTGAGGACCACCGGATCTGGGGCCTCTCCCTGGCACATCTCCTCACCGACTTCTATTCCCCTATCCTCTCTGCGGTGCTACCCCTCCTGATCCTCACGCACGGGTTCTCGTACATGACGGCGGGTCTGCTGGTCACCATTTTCAACCTTACGTCATCGGTAACCCAGCCCTTCTTCGGGTGGTTCTCGGACCGGAGGGGAAAGGGAATACCGGTGCCGGTCAGCCTGGCTATCAGCGCGGTCTTTATCGGGCTCATCGGCATTGCGCCGGATTTCATGCTGATCGCGCTCTGTGCCGGGCTCGGGGCAATCGGCCATGCGATCTTCCATCCTTCTGCAATGGGTGCGGCGGGAACGCTCTGCACCAACCAGAACCGCGGGCGGCTGATGTCGTATTTTGTCATTGGCGGAAACCTTGGGTACGCACTGGGCCCCCTGTTTGCCGGAATTGCTGTTGAACTGTTCGGGCTTCCAGGAATCCTGATCCTTGCCATCCCCGGACTGTTGATGGCAGTACTGGGAAAGCGGTTCCTGCCGGACACCCGGGAACGGTGCACCGGGCCGTTGAACAGTGGATCACGGAAGCAGCGTATCGGGAGAAAAGCGGCGGTCGGCATGGGTATCCTTGTCTGCGCTGCCGGACTGCGGGCGTGGGTGATATTTGCCTCCATTGCCTATCTGCCGGCCCTTTTTGTCATGCGGGGGTTCGACCTCTGGATGGCTAACCTGTTCGTGACACTCATGCTGCTTGCCGGCGTCGCCGGGCAGGTAATTGGCGGGACCCTGTCGGACCGGTACGGGAGAAAGGAATATACCATTGCCGGAATGCTCCTAGCCATCCCCCCGTTCTGGATCTTCCTCTCCAGTGACGGTATTCTCTCGATGATGGCTCTGTTTGTGTTCGGGTTTTTCCTCTGGTCCACCTTTGCGGTGTCGGTGGCCATTGCCCATGAACTCCTTCCCGGAAATATCGGGCTTGCCTCCGGCCTTGTCCTTGGCCTGGCAATCGGTGGCGGCGGGATCGGAGTGGCAATTACGGGATCGATGGCGGATGCGATCGGGCTTGTCCCGGCGCTGCATGCGCTTGTTGCCCCGATCGCGGCGTCCATCCTGTTGTTCGTCCTCCTGCCGTACCCCTGGCGCCTTCTCTGGCAGCGCAACACATCGTTTCAGGCAAAATCCTGAACACCGGGGCGTGATATTTAAATCGTTCAGCGGCAAGGGGATGTAGTATGGTAACCCGGTTCCGGCGGTACGGTCAGATCGCAGATGTGCTGATTTCCTACGGCTTCGGGATCGTTATCGAAGGGATGTTTCCCCGCCTGAAACGGATCAAGTTCTGGAAAAAGAAAAAAGGAGAGGATCTTACCGTATACGAGCGTATACGGCTTGCATTTGAGGAACTCGGGCCCACCTTTATTAAATTCGGGCAGATCCTCTCGACCCGGACGGAACTTCTCCCGCCCCCGATGATTGAGGAGCTGAAAAAGCTCCAGGACCATGTTGCTCCCATCCCCTATTCAAAAATCGCACCGACGATCCTGAAGACGTGCCCGGTGCTCGGGGACTGCTTTCTCGAAGTGGAGGAGCAGCCGATTGCATCAGCGTCGCTTGCCCAGGTACACCGTGCCCGGTTAAGGGACGGCACCCGCGTCGTTCTGAAGGTGCAGCGGCCGAACATCCAGCAGCTGATCGAAACCGACCTTGCCATCCTGCGATCCCTGGCAGCACGGCTCGAATTTTCATTCCCTGATTCACGGGTTTACAATCCATCAGGGATGGTGCAGGACTTTGCGAAGCAGATCCGCAGGGAGCTCGACTTTATCCAGGATGGGAAGAATGCAGAACGTCTTGCCCGCAATTTCCGGAACGTCCCGGGGATCAAGATACCTCGGATCTACTGGGAGTATTCATCGAACCAGAATCTCGTCATGGAATATATTGAAGGGGTGCGGGTGGACGATGTGGCGGGCATCCGCAGGGTCGGCGTGGATCCCAGGGTTATCTCCGACCGCGGCTTTGACGCGTACATGAAGATGATCTTTGAAGACGGATTTTTTCATGGAGACCCGCATCCGGGAAACCTTCTCGTAACCCCGGCAGGGGATCTCGCATTCCTGGATTTTGGCATTGTCGGGGTGTTGTCACCGGAGAAACGGGAGCTGTTTACCCGCCTGCTGATTGGTATCAATGAAAGTGACCCGGAACTCGTCATGAAAGCCTTCGAAGGCCTGGGCATTGATTTCCAGAGAATTGACCGGGATGCATTGAAGGACGACCTGTACGTGATGCTGTACGATCACGAGTACACGCTCCGTGAATTCCATTTCAGTTCCATGGTGGAAGGCCTGACCGACGTCATGCGCCGCCACCAACTCCGGGTGCCCATGACTCTGATGCTCATGCTGAAGGTCATCATGATGGTCGGTGAGATTGGAAGGACACTCAACCCGGAATTCAACTTCTGGCACCAGGCCAGGCCATATCTCACCCACATCACGAGAGAAAGATTGAACCCCCGGCAGCTCGCCTCAAAGACCGCAACGTCGGTCTTCCGGAGCATTGAGGACCTTGCACAGCTTCCGTCCCTGGCGAATACGACCCTTAAGAATATTTCGAGTGGAAATCTTCGGTTTGAGATCGCGGACGCAAAACGGTTTCGTGCAACGGTGCACCGTTCGACCGATAAACTGATGGTCGGACTCATCACTTCGGCTATCGTCATCGGGTCATCTGTCGTCCTTCTCGCTTCCGATCTCCGGATACCGGAGACTGTTTTTTACCTCGCTCTTTTTGGGTATGGGATAGCGGTCGTCATCGGATTTTATTTCCTGTACCATGCCCTGTACTGGGGAAGGGACGGTGACCAGTAGGTACTGCCGATAACCGCCCCCTTTTTTCGGAAAAACTCGTCAGTTTACGTTATCTCACTTCCATAGAGCCAGGAACCCGGAATAACCGTGACGTGTTGATCTCCGGAGAAACGGAATGGACCCCGGTAGCGTTCAGGCATACCATGCGGAATGCTCATACTATCAGGCATCAACCCGTACGCATATGGAGACACAGACGCTGCACCTTGCGGGATGGGAAACACGGTTTCTTGCCTGGCTCATCGATGTCATTATCCTCACGATTCTGATGGCAGTCATTCTTGAGCCGGTGCGCATACTCTTTTCACCCGCCACCCGCCATATCTGGGATCTTGGGTTCTGGGGGATATCCGGTGTCGGCCTGAATGGAATTCTCTTCTTTATGTACTGGACATTTCTCGAAGGCTACAAAGGACAGTCGATCGGAAAGATGGTTTTGAATCTTCGCGTTACTGACCGTTCGGGGAACCCGATCGATTACTGGACTGCAGCTGTGGAAAGTCTCGGGAAGGCGTTTTTTCCGCTGTTGATCTTTGACTGCCTGATTGGATGGTTCGCAATGCCAGGCGAAAATCTGCGCCTCTTTAACCGGTTGTCCAACACGATCGTGATCCGGACCCTTTATATGGCACCAGAAGGCGTATCATACGTGAAAGATAAGGAGTAAATGACTTTTGGCGTTTCGAAAAGAATTTCTTTCAATTATTTTCCTGGTTGTTCTGCAACATTCCTCTATCCGGACTCTGGTTTTCCTGTCGGCCGGAAAAACAGGCTGCAATGGCAGTGCTCATCCTTCTCGATCTCCCCTTCATGGTACACGCAGGGGCAGATAATCTCCCTGTCCTTTTCAGGGTCCCGGGTGCGGATACGGCAGGGGCAGTACCGTTCCCCCCACTTCAGTTTGCCCCGTGCGAGACCCCGGATGACGGTTTTCAGCTGTTTTTCGTCCGGGTTCAGGATGTACCCGTGCTCCTGTGCGTACTGTTTCGCCCACGCGAGAAGTTCCTCTTCGACCTTTGACTGTTGTTCCGCTTCGTTCTCTGCCATTGGTTCTCCTGTTCAGGCGGTTATCTTCTGAAACCAAAGAACTTGCTGCTTTTCATTTCCGTTATCCTGAAATCGTTTCAGGAGAATTCCCTGCGGAAAAGACTAAGAAACCTCCCTTCAGCCAGTCGATATTCTCTGACGGTTCCATTATTATGAAAAAAAAAAATGAGTATCGTTGAACGGTCCGGACCTTATTCGCACGTCTCCACATGGGCGATCATGGACTCAAAAACCCTGCGCCCGTCTTCGGAACCCATGACCTGCTCGGACGATCGTTCCGGATGCGGCATCATGAGAAGGACATTGCGCTTCGCGTTCAGGATCCCGGTGATGTTTTCCGCGGATCCGTTCGGGTTGCTGTCCTTCGTGATAGTGCCATTTTCGTCGCAGAACCGGAAGGTGACTTCGTCCTGCCGGTTCAGGGCGGCAAGGTCCTGCGGGGTGGCGATGTACCGTCCTTCCTTGTGAGCGATCGGAATACGGATGATCTCTCCCTTGCGATATCGCGAGGTGAAGGGGGAGTCCGTGGTTTCAACACGAAGGTACACCCAGGTGCAGATGAACTTAGGATAAGCATTGATCGTGAAGGTACCCGGTGCAAGGCCGCTTTCCGCCCCGATCTGTGCTCCGTTGCAGATGCCCAGGAACAGGCGTCCCTCCATAATGTGCCGGCGGATCGCGTCCATGATCGGGGTACGGGCGGCGATCGCACCGGCCCGCAGGTAATCCCCGTAGGAAAACCCGCCCGGTATGATTACTGCGTCATACTGCCGTGCAAGACCTTCCTTGTACCAGACCAGATCGGCATCGACCCCGCAGACTTCCGTGAGCGCGTACTGGGTGTCCTGGTCGCAGTTACTGCCGCCGAACTGGATCACCGCAAAGCGCATCAGCTGACCTCGACCCGGTAGGTGTGGATCACGGGATTTGCCAGCAGCCGCTCACACATTTTCGCGCCTGCTGCCCGCGCCTCCTCTTCTGAAGCGGCGTCCATGCGGATGGAAAAGATCCGCGCGGTCGTAAGCTTTTCGGTGGTAAAGCCCAGGTTTGCCAGGGCATGCTGGATAGCCCGTG
>JAJRCL010000037.1 GCA_028679035.1 Methanomicrobiales archaeon
AGCGGGCAATTAGTGTTCCTCTTTCAGATTGGTTATACCTGAAAAATGATAAAAGATACTGATTCTGCAGGTGCGTTTTGCTCGTAAATCATTGCGCGGACCGCTGTTCGCGCAGGACGGGCAAGCGGGGATTCTGCAGAACGGGGAAAAGAAACAGGACCGGGTGAGCATGTCCTGGCGTGGACCTCATCAGGCCTTCTGGCGGATGAGGTACGTGCGGATGAGGTACAGCCCACTGAGGATCACAAACAGGTAGAAGCCTCCATTGATGATCGGGACGAGGTCGTCTGCAAACCAGGTCGTAATCAGTCCCTGTACGGTTAAATAGAGCTGCAGGGTCGCCAGAAACACCAGGAGAAGAATTGTCAGGAAAAGGAACGTCCGTAAGTTTTCCCGGTAATCCATGCGGTTTTCCCGTGTCACAGTCTCTGATCGCTGTGGCATCGGAGCAGGGGATTTCTCATCGTTTTCAGCCATAATTTCTCCTCCACAAAAACAGGACCACTCCCAGCGAAGCCAGGGCTGCCGGCATGGTGAACCCCGGTTGTCTCGGTATCCCGGTGGATTCCGGACTGGGCGGGGATCGCTGTTCTGTTGATACGAATTTACTGGTCTCGATCGATCGGGTGACGAACTCTTCGCCGGCGGTAATCTTTGCGTTGGGGGCGAGGGAGACGTAGCCCGTGCCGCTCTGGATAATCACGTCATCGCGCCAGAGCACTGCTTCAACTTCATAGTTGTACTGATCCGGAACGTGGATAGTCACGTTCTGCATAACGGTCGATCCCGATCGGATCGATCCGAGCATGGTCCACTGACGATCTGCAACAAGGCGTGCGTCCCGTTCCCGTGCTTTAACCTCCACGGTGAACGGAGGACTCGGATCGGCTCCCTGGTTGGTGAAGAAGATATCTGCCTCAATTACCGCCCTGCCGTCGGCGACTTCCCGCACAATGAAGTCCATCCCGGTGATCGCCACCGCGGTTCGGGCATCATCGGTGGGCAGGCGTTCCAGCGATGAGACCGTGATCTCTCCGGTTGCCTTCCGTTCATTTCCTTCAAAGACGGTCGTGATGATGCGGTACGACCCCTTGTGCGGGAGAGTGATCTCACTGAGGACCCGTACTGCTTCCCGGCGATTGATAACTCCGATTTCCTGGACCCCTTCGTACGCGAGAAGACCGGTTGATGTGTCAAATGCCTGCAGAATAAGGCGGGACGGATCGCTTCCGAACCCGTACACATTTTCCACCGACGTGGTGACGTTCAGAACGACGGTTGCGGCGGTGACCGTTTTTGGTGCTACCGTTATCCCGGTGACCGATAGCTGGCTTTCCTTGAGGCAGCCTGCTGAGAAGATGACAAGACCCAGGAACAGGATTCCGATACACACCGATTGTACCCGTACCATTCTGTTTCTGATGGAGAACGGGTGCCGATAAACGCTGCGGATTCATTTTTCTCTGCATGGCACTAACGCACGGCAGGTCGTCCCATGCCGCTGAATACAGGAAAAAAGAAAAGGAACGCTATAATCCGAGGACATCGGCCATTGCATAGATGCCGGGTTTTTTGCCTCTCACCCAGCGAACCGCACGCAGGGCACCGCTTGCAAAGACCGCCCGGTCATATGCCCGGTGGGACAGGGTGATACATTCGTAGTTACCGGCGAAAAGCACGGCATGGTCTCCCACGATGTCGCCACCCCGGATGACATGGACCCCGATCTCGTTTTTCCGTTCCCGCAGCCCCTCGCGCCCGTAGACTTTATCCCGTGTGCCCACTTCGGCCTCGATCGCCTCAAGAATCATCTTTGCGGTTCCGCTGGGAGCGTCTTTCTTGTACCGGTGGTGTGCCTCGGTGACTTCGATGTCGTAGTCCCCCAGCTTCTTGGCCGCTTCATGGACGAGGTGCAGGAAGACATTCATACCGACGGAGAAGTTACCGGAGATGACCGCCGGCACATGCCCCTCCACGGCGGTTTTGATGGCTGCCCGCTGTGCATCGGAGAAACCGGTGGTCCCGACCACCGGCGCAACACCGTAGCGTGCCGCTGCCGCAATATTCTGCACTGCTGCCGCTGCCACTGTGAAGTCAACGAGCACGTCAGGACGGGTATTGGCAAGGACCTCGTCGATCCGATCGGAAGGAGCTACGGGAACGTCGTAGAACATTCCTTCACGGACATCCACGCCGCCGACCAGTTCACAGTCCTGCGATTCATGCACAAGCTTTCCGACGGTCATCCCCATGCGCCCAAGGGCACCGCAGACCACGACGGTGATCATCGGCGGGGTCCTTTCTTTGCGCCGCCCTTCGCCGCTCCTTTGCGTTTTGGTGTAACGGCAGTGGTCTTGCCGACATACCGGGAGAGAACCGAGGAAAGCTGGGCGGTCTTCGCCGCATCAAGATCATCCAGGGGGAGCCGCACCGGACCGGCCGCCATCCCGGCGAGTTCCACCGCTTTCTTGACCGGGATCGGGTTCGTATCGATGAAGAGCGCACGGAACAGGGGGGAGAGGAAATAGTGCTGCTGTCGGGCACGGTCCAGATCCCCGGCTGCCGCCGCCCCGCACATCTCCACCATCTCTTTTGGCACGACGTTTGCAGCGACCGAGATGACGCCGGCCCCGCCCAGTGCGATGATCGGGAGGGTAAGGTTGTCGTCACCGGAGGTAACCATAAACTCCTTTCCCCTGGTCTCCTCGATGACCCGGGAAATCTGGCCGAGGTTCCCGCTCGCTTCCTTGATCCCGACGATGTTCGGGTGCCCCGCAAGTTCGGCCACAAGGTCCGGTTCCAGGTTCTGCCCGGTTCTTCCCGGCACATTGTACATCACGACGGGGATGTCCAGATCCGCAAGACGGGTATAATGCTTGATAAGTCCGGAGCGGTTTGGTTTGTTGTAATAAGGGCTGATAACAAGAGCTCCATCGGCACCGAGGTCTTTTGCAGCCTTGGTGAGCACGATGGCTTCTGCGGTGTTGTTGGACCCGGTACCGGCAAGGACCGGCACCCTGCCGTTGACCGTATCGATCGCGACCTCGATCACTTTCTCGTGTTCGGTGAACGAAAGGGTAGCAGACTCTCCCGTTGACCCGCAGGGGACGATCCCGTGGACTCCCTGGGAAAGAAGATACTGGATGTTGGATCGGAGACCATCCAGATCCACGGTCTGTTTCGGATCGTTTTTAAAAGGGGTAATTATCGCCGGAAAAACTCCCTCGAACATGCATAGTTCTATGGAAGTATCGGCTATTTAGCTTTCCTTCTGGCATTGAACCGGCGCGTAACCGATCCGGCAACGCGGTTCCGGACTTTTTTGGAGCCTATGGAAGCCAGCTCTGCCACCGCATGCTTGTTCTCTTCAAAATCCCTGGAAAACCGTTCGGGGTATTCCTTGACCAGAGCAGCGCTCAGTGTCTTTACATATGTTGGTTTAATTCCCATTCACACCGTTCCTTGCACGTTCCCGCTGCGGAGCGCACGCATGCGCCCCGTATTCCGGGGAATTAACCTTCAGCGGTGAATCCCGCGGACTTGGGTATATACTTTTGCATCTCCCCGTTAAAAAACCTGACCATCAGCGTGTCCAGGGATCAGCAGGTGTGCGCGGGCCTCCGATAGTTGCCTTCGTTCAGGGTATGGAACAGTCAGATGCCCTTCTGCTCTTCCGCATCCAGACGGCGGCTAATCGCGGAAATCGTCCGAGCAACGCCTGCAGGATCTTCAGCAAACAGACGGACCAGACCCTCCGCGCCCCTCCCCCCGCGATCGATCACTGCATCCGGTACGCCATCCCTGCAGCAACTGGCCACGCCCCAGTGCATCGACGTGATGCCGGGAGGCTCCCGGGTCCGGTCGTACGCACATACCTGCAGGAACAGTTCATCAAGAACCGTTTCGATTGCACCGGAATGCCGGATCACGCCGGTCGCGTGAATCTGAGGGTCGAACCTGCGGGCGGTCAGCAGGCTTCGCACCGCTTCATTCGCGATGCCAAATACCGGCCTACCGGGGTTTCGCGGTACAAACACAACCGTTGCAACAGCTTCCGGAAGCATGGCATGGGAAAGGGCACAGGCGAGTTCGATACCCTCTTTTGGAACGAGGGCCGGCGACAGAGTTATCTCTTCGAGAGAATGTAGTGCTGCCGATAACCGGGTCAGCGCCACTGTGCGATCTGCCCCGGGTTCTTTCTCATGCATACGCTCCTCCCGGAACCCAGCCCGAACCATACAGATATGAATCCCGGGCCCAACTATTTGAGGATATGGAGAGCTGGGTTCTGGACATAATCGTCGGGATCGCGATGCTGGTACTGTTTTTTTTCCTCCTGATCGCGCTCCCGCTTGCGATTGGTACGCTCGGCGGATACGCGTACCTCTTTGCCGTTATTGTATTCGTCGCCGCCATGAGCGGAGCGGGGTACGTCATCAGCCGGAAGGCGCATTAGGCGGTTCCGGTTTTTTTTCCGCCGATTTTTTCCGCATGCGGTAATACGAGAGCGGGTGACTGACTTTCTCGCACAGAGCGTCCCGGCCGGAACACAGGCCGTACGTCCGCATCGTAGCGCAGGAGGGTGGGGTATATTCCGTCCCGCCCCGCCCGGTGATGTGTTCCACCTGGTACATTGTTTTTGTCACGTCGAAATCCGGTGCCCGGCAATACAGTTCGACAATACCGGTTACGCTCATACCGATGGTATGGAAGAATGCGGTCATCGCAAACCGTGCGGTGTGCGGAAGGTTGGTCCCCTTGGTAATCGCACCCATGAGCGCCTGGATACACGGCGGAAAGGCCACTTCTTCCACGGCACCGAATTCCTGGAGCATCGCTTCCTGATAGGCCACCGAGATTCCCTCAACTTCGCGGGACAGTGCCGTGCAGACCTGTTTCGGGACCGGGAGGGGAAGGGACCGGACGAGCACGACCCGGATCCGTTCCCGGAGGAGCGCATCCCCTTCGCCCGGGTCGATCTGCACCCGTCCCCGGATGATGGAGCGGTTCACAAGCCGCCATTTCTGATCCCGCAGCAGACAGGCCAGTTCCACGTACTCGATGACCGCGACCTCCCTCCCGTCGGGATCGAAGTCCAGCGAATGACCGACATAGGCACGCAGACGCTGCCGTTTTTCGCGTTCTCCTCTTCCCTCCCCGTCTTCCCGCGCCTGCAGGAAGGCAAGGGCGCGTGATGCCTCATACCGGGAAAGCCGGTCGATGAGGAACCGGTCCTGCGCACAGGATACCAGCACGCGGGCGAGGGCGTAACTCGCAATCTCGGTGCGAATTTTCGCTGCATCAACGGGAAAGGTCGGCGGTGCGGGAATGGCGTCCCCTTCCCGCCGGGGGAGTGCTGCTTTTACCCGTTCGACCGCACGGGAAAGTGCCGCACCCCCTTCGGCACCGCTGATAAATTCATCAAGCGTTCCGGTCAGGTTTCCGATAAAATCCTGGGATTCTTTTAAAAAAGGGAATTGTGCAAGGTCGCGAAGGTCCAGCTCGACCTTCATCAATCAGCCTCTATCCGGGGGGCGAGGAGATATTCCACACGCCCCTTCCCTCCCGCGATGGGGAATGAGAAGCGCACCGGGTGATCCATGCCCAGGTAGATCTCGACCTCCTCTGCTTTCCCCATGACCTTTCCCATATCCTTCAGGTAATCGAGGGAAAAGAGCGATCGCGCCTGTACCGGCTTGATGAACTTCACCTCGTCCTTCCCGAGTTCGAGACGGATGTGATCCGTGTCACCCTCGGCAGACATGTAGAAAATCGGGGCTGCCGGATCGATCCCCAGCGCAATCTTATCAGATACGACTGCGGCAGCCTTGATGGCAGAGTTCAGGGCATCGCCGGAGAGCACCACTTTCCCCGGCAGATCGATGGTCGGGGGATTAGGATCCTTGCGTATCGTATTGACATCGAGGAGGGTTATGGAGTAGCGGTAGGACCGGAACGACAGCTCGAGCTTGTGCCCGGCATCGTCAAGGACCATCGATAAGGCATCTCCCTTTCCCATCATCCCGAGAATATTTTTCATCTTGGCAATATCGACCCCGAGCTCATGCCCGCTCGAGGAATAGGATTCGAATGCATCCTTCTGCAGTTCCAGTGAAACCATCGCGACATTCGCCGTATCGACGGCACGCGTACGGATCATCGACGGTTCGACATGCAGGCGGCACTCAGTCACAAGCGCGGCTATCGCATCGATCGATTCCCTGAATATATCGGCATCGATGGTGGATTTGAACATCATTCCCTCCTAACAGACTCTATTATAAGGATATATAAAACATGTTTTGCGTGCAGGAATCCGTGGCAAGAGTTCCGCAGGAAGATACAGCGTGAATCCGAAATGGGCACACGACGCAGTGCACCGCAAGGCGGTGCGGGAGGGGTACCGATCGCGGGCGGTCTACAAGATCCGGGAGATCCAGAAACGGTTTTCCGTCATCCGCAGGAGCGACAATGTTGTCGACCTGGGGGCCGCCCCCGGTTCCTGGCTGCAGGAGCTGGTCACCCTTACGACGGGGACAGTGGTCGGCGTCGATCTCAACCCTATCGCACCGGTGGAGGGAGCGGTGACGCTGGTGGGGGATTTCACGCTGCCGGAAACGCAGGAGGAAATTCTCCGGGCGGTCCCGGTCGTGAATGTCGTGGTGTGCGATGCCGCACCGAAGCTGTCCGGGCAGCGCAGTTATGACCAGGCGCGGGCCATCGATCTCGGCCTGCAGGCGCTCACGTTTGCGATCCGCACGCTGAAACCGGGAGGGAATTTCGTGGTGAAATCCTTCCAGGGCGAAGATTTTTCGTTTCTGCTGGACAGCGTCCGCCGGCAGTTCCGGGCGGTCCATGTCTTTCGCCCGGTTGCGACCCGGAAAGGCAGCGCCGAGACGTACATTATTGGGAAGAACTTCATGGGAAGAAGCGGGAACGGGATGCAGGATGCCGGGAGCGCATCATCCCCCGATGTACCAGCAGATGATTCCCTGGACGACTAACCCAATCCACTTTTTTCCGTATCCCCTCCCCGAACGGTGCTTGAGTAAAAAGATCAGAATTTCCGCCATATCCGCACCGCGAGAACTGCCCCAAAGATGGGCACCAGCATCGCTGCCGGTGCGCCGGCACGGGGAGTGGTCACCGGAACCGGTGTCACGACGGTCGTGACGCTCGTGTTCGGCGTTGCTTGTGTCATTGTCTCTTCTGGTGGTGGAGATACTGTTGGTGACGGAGTTGTTCCAGAAGGAGAGGGCGCTACTGACGGCGTTGGTGAAACCGACGGAGTTGTGGAGAAAAGGTAGGTATTTCCATCACCGACGGTGACTCCCAGATAGTCCCCTTCCTGGGAGAGCGCTATCCCCCGCACCCAGCCGTTTACCGGCGTGTCCATGAGGGCAGTCCCGTTCCGTGCAAACAGCAGGATCCGGCGGGCATTTCCTCCCGCCGCGATGAACGAGCCGTCCTGTGAGATGTCCACATGGGTGACCCAGTCACCGCTCTGCCGCTCCCAGATCGTCTGTCCTCCATTGTTCAGGAGGGAGATGGACCCATCCCTGCTCCCCACCACGATGCTCAGTGCATCTGCAGAAACCGCAAAATCCCCGATGGTGTCCCGTGCCAGAAACTGCCAGAGAAGGCTGCCACTGGGATGCAGGGCGAACAACCCGTTGTCAGCGCTCGCGAGAATCATGGGAGGCGAAGAAGAATAGAAAATTTCCGACACGCTCCCGTACGGTGCGTACTCCCACAGTGGTTCCATGCTGCGGTTTGCGAGCGCGATGCGATCCTTCGTCCCTACTGCCACCAGTGTCCCGTCGCGGGATACCCCGATCGAGATTGGTTGTATCGTTGCGTTCCTCCCGAGGACTTCACCGGCACTGTTGTACAGGACGGCCCCCTTGCCGGTCGCTGCCGCGACATAGTCTCCGTCCCGGGAGACTGCGATATCAGTGCAGGGAGCGCGTTCATCGTCGTTCCAGAGTGAGCGACCTGTCGGAAGGAGAAACCGCACGCCGCCATCGGTTGCTGCGACCAGGTACTCTCCCTGCGGCGAAAAAACCAGCTCTGTCGCCTGGAATCCGCCCCAGATCTTCTCTCCCGCCCGGGAATAGACGCTGATCCGATCACCCCCGACCGCGACATAGGTACCGTTGGCGGATACCGCTATACCAGCGGGGATCTCGGTCCCGACGGCATGGACAACCCAGATCGGTTCACCCGCAGCTACCACCGGGGTAACCAGAAGAACCAGCAGCATAATCCCGAAAACAACGAACCTGTGCATAAGGCTTCACCGGTCCCGTGAATCTGCACCGGTCCTGATGAAGGTAGCGTGTGGCATCACCGGGCGACTTGTCCTGAATCCAGTTCTCCACGACTTTTATCTCTTCCAATGCAGACAGGTACCAGGGAATTTTCAGATTTTTCATGGCTCGTTCAGCTATTCTCGAAGACACGTTTGGAAGAGCGGTCACGAACCTTCGCATGTCCCTCACCCAGCGGTGCAACCTCAAATGCATTTACTGCCATTCCGAAGGGGAAAAGGCGCCCGGAAGTGAACTTTCCGCAGAAGAAATCGGGGAAATTCTGACTACCGCAGCTAACCTGGGTATACGGCATGTAAAGTTCACCGGCGGAGAACCGATGCTGCGGGACGACCTTGCAGATATCATCCGCCTCGTCCCCGGCACCATGAAGTGTTCCATGACGACCAACGCGACACTCCTTGCGGATGCAGCGGACGAGCTGAAGGAAGCAGGGCTTGATCGGGTAAATGTGAGCCTGGACAGCCTTGATCCCGACAAGTACCGGCAGATTGCCGGAAAATCCCTGCTGAGCGATGTTATCGAAGGGATCCATGCTGCGGTCGCCGCCGGGCTTACACCGGTCAAGCTGAACATGGTGCTGATTGAAGGTGTCAATGAGACCGAGATCCCCCGTTTTCTGGAATTTGTACGCAACAACCGGGATCTCGTCCTCCAGGTGATCGAGCTCATGGAATTCAACGACTGCAAGCTCCATGGGGACGTGGACAAGCTCGAAAAGGAAATCGCCCGTTCCGCCCGCACGATCATAACCCGCCGGATGCACCACCGCAAAAAGTACTGCCTGAACGGTGCGGAAGTGGAGGTAGTGCGCCCGCTCCACAATACAGAATTCTGCGCCTATTGCACCCGCCTGCGGGTAACCTCCGACGGGAAATTGAAGCCCTGCCTGCTGCGCGCCGATAATCTCGTAGATGTGCGGGGAAAGAAGGGAAAAGAACTGGAACAGCTCTTTTTCGAAGCCGTGCGCAGAAGGGCACCGTTTTTCCATTAACGACACCCTCCTTTTTTTATAGATCGTCCGTCCTATTGGAGGGATATGCAAGAGGTGAACGAGTACTTCCACGCGCTCCAGCATCTCTGGGAAAAATCCCTGATGATGGAAAATCCGTCTGAGTTTCACCCGGTCCTGTATTTTCATTTCATCGATACCCTGGCACATCTGGAATATACCATGGGGACGTATGCATTCAGTTTCATGTCCATCCGGAATGAATTCTCCCGGGAATACCTCCGCTGGCGTTTTGATGAGGAAAAAAAGGGAGAACGGGTGTTTTTTGGTCCATTTATCAACTGGATGAAAAAGAAGTATCCGGACCAGTATGAGGATCTTCCGATGGTGTGGAAATATGTCTACGATGAAGAGTCCGGTGCAGAATACCGTTCACTACGCCTGGTACTCGATCCGGACAGCAACAGCCCGATTCCGGTGCGTTTCTTCTGGGATGCCGTGGATGAATTCTTTACCACCCATTTCCTGCGCAGCCTCTACCAGGAGGGGGCACTGGGCAGACTCTTTACCGAATTCAGAAAGTCCGCAGAAGGATCCTAGTATACCTCATGTCTGAAGTCGCTGATCTCTGTGCAGAGCTGATCCGCATCCGCTCGGACAATCCCCCGGGGGATACCGCCGAGGTGATCGAGTATATCAGTGGGTATCTCGACGCGCTGGGAATCGACGGTACCATCGTACGACGGCGCGGGGGACGGTGCAACCTCGTCGCCGGGGACGTCCATGCCCCCCTGTTGTTCTGCGGGCATGTGGATGTTGTGCCGGCTATTCCTGCGGGATGGAAATTCAGCCCGTATAGCGGCACCGTTGCGGATGGGTACCTGTACGGGAGGGGAGCAAGCGACATGAAGGGAGGATGTGCCGCTATTCTTGCTGCTGTGCACACCATCGTCGATACCGGGGATCCTCTTCCGGCTGCCCTTGCCTTTGTCTGCGATGAGGAGACCGGCGGGAGCCATGGCATCGCGTATCTGGTGAAAAAACAGCTCATCCATCCTTCTGACTGCCTTATCGCAGAACCCACGCCCCCCTGCACCGTTGTCGTCGGCCAGAAAGGGCTCTGCCGGATCGATATGGATTTCCAGGGAACACCCGGCCACGGGTCTCTCTATCCCCGGATCGGGGTTTCCGCAGTAATGGAGGCCTTTAAGCTGCTTGCGCACCTGCGCACCATCCATGAACGGGAGTACCCGGTTCCGGAAGAAATCAGTGCCCTTATCGAAGCATCGTCCGTTGTGCTCGAGGAGGTATTCGGCGTTGCGGAGATCCAGGATATCCTGCGCAGGGTCACCTTCAACCCGGGAAGGATCCTCGGGGGAGAAAAAGCAAATATCATTGCCGAACACTGCCGGCTTGAGCTGGATATACGGATCCCCTGGGGTTGCACAGGATCCGAGATCGTTGCGGAAATCCGTGCCGTCTCCCCGCAGGCAACACTGCGGATTGTCGATTCTTCCGAACCGAACCACACGCCCCTGACTGCACCCATCGTTGCGACGACCTGCCGCCAGATCGAACGGGTGTATGCCCGGGCGGCAGTGCCCATCATCCAGTGGGCGGCGAGCGATGCGAAGGTTCTCCGGACCGCCGGGTTCAGCGTGGTCGAATATGGTCCCGGTGAGGTGACCACCCTGCATGGCATCGATGAGCTGGTATCGGTTGATGCGCTGGAAGCGGCTGCCGAGGTATACTGCGGGATTATTTGTTCTTACGCATCCGCATCCCGACCATCTTGACTAAAAGCCGGGCGTGGTTGCGCACCTCTTTTTTAAAGTTCATTTTGGAACACCCATGCGTGCGCACGTGCAGGGTCATGGGAACTGATGCGATCCGCATGCCCCGGAAGATCATTTTTGCGAGGATCTCTGCCGC
>JAJRCL010000038.1 GCA_028679035.1 Methanomicrobiales archaeon
ACCATCGGTGCCGCCATCCGGCATAAGGGATTCTCCTTCGTGGACGTGCTGCAGATCTGCGCCACGTTCTACGATGTCCACGACTATTATGACGCACGGGTGTACGAGCTGGAGGACCATGACGTCAGTTCCTATGATGCCGCCCTCGGTAAGATCCGGGAGTGGGACTATGCGAAGGACGCCCCGATCGCCCTGGGGACGTTCTATACGAAGACGGAGCCGACGTTCGCGGAACGGCTGCCCAAACGTGACGTGGTGGCAGACCGAATGGTGCAGATCCAGAAGAGGCTCGCGGAAGGGGTTTGACCCCAGGACGAGACATTATAACAGGATGATAGCATGTCGAAAATACGATAACTTGCGCAGAAATCTTCAAATTTTTTTGTTGCGTCCCGACTTTGCCGGTACCATCCCTCCATTCTAAACTTTAGGATTGAAGCGAAAATCCGCTCCCGGTACCCGACCCTCTTCGCGGATTGGAACGGCCCGAAACGGGGTGCGCCCTGGAGGTTCGTCGGGAAATCGCTATCTTCACTGCACAATCGGGGAGGCATTTTCGTCAAACGGGTTCATACGTATCGCAAGGGAGTAAAGATAGGGATAATTACCCTTGAGATACCGCATGTATTCCAGCCATTCCCTGGCCAGCTGCGTATATGCCCGCACGATATCGCCCTGGAGGTGTTTGAGATCGGTCGTCGGAAGTGCCGAAAAATCCCGGCGGTACCGGAGCTCTTCGGCCAGGTGAAAGATCGCACGAAGCAGCTCAGTGAAGGATTCATGCTCCAGAAGAGAGGGGTTCTCAAGCAGGCGGAGCAGGAAATCCTGATTGCTGTTGAGCAGATTTTTGAGCGAAGACAGATCCATGTGATCGATATCGCACTCGTAGGTATGAGCCTGCAAAAGGGCGGAGACTCTTCTGAAGTCCTCCTCTCTCCATGTCTGCCGGATTACAGGATCTGTCCGGATTGTTCTGATTTGCGGATCCACCGATGTAAACCGTGCCAGCAGATCGGACCCCAGCGCGGAAAAAAAAGCCCCGATCACCATATTCATCTTCTCGATACGGATCGAACGTTCATGCCGTTCCAGCAGGGTATCGATGACCAGGGTGACAAATAGTACTTCCAGAGGGAGAAATGCGATATCTCCGAGAAGGTAAATGAAAATATGGTGGGGGTCATGGAAAATAAAAAAGTGGACAATATACAGAAGCGCTGAAAGCGCGACGAGGAACAGGGCAAGAAGTACCTGCCAGCGGAGTTTCTGCATGGCCTTTCCGTTATCCTGAGAGGGTATGATGACCATTCTCATAAAGGGCAACGATGTATGCAAATCACCGGGGCGGGAGTTGGATTTATAGGGGAAAAGCACATTTGTTCCCCTCGCCAAGCGGGGTACCGTTGTGAAACCGCGAAGGGAGCTCACCCTCTTTGACCTGACCAATATCGTCATAGGGTCAATTGTCGGCGCTGATATCTACATTGCGTCGACAATTACCGCAGGTCTGATCGGTCCCTTTGCCCTGGTCATCTGGATCATTGCGGGAGTTCTTGCCGGGTGTCTTGCCCTTGTTTTTGCCTACTGCAGTTACTATATCCCGCGGGCAGGCGGTCCGTTTGCATACGTAACCGCAGCCTTTGATGATTTTTTTGGATTTCTCACCGGCTGGAGCCTCTGGATCGCAGAAATGGTAGCTCTTCCGGTATTTGCGATTGCATTCGTTCAGTACCTTCACTACCTTGTACCTCTGGATCCTTACACGAGCGCAGGGGTAAAAGTGCTCTTTATCGGACTGCTGACCCTCACGAATATCCGGGGAGTAAAAACTGCGGGCCGGATAAATGATGTCCTTACCATTGCGAAACTGTCCCCGCTCCTCTTGCTCGTGGGTGCCGGGTTCCTTTTCTTTATCGCTCACCCCGGAACGCTGGCCCAGAACTATACTCCTCTCGCTCCACTGGGTCTTGAGAATTTTGGAACCGCGCTCGTGCTGATCTTCTGGGCATATGTCGGATTTGAGATGGCAACCCTTCCGGCAAATGAAGTAATCAACCCGCGGACAACTATTCCCCGTGCGATAATTCTTGGTATCAGCGCCGTCACCCTGTTCTATATCTCAACGAATTTTGTGGTTTACGGCGTCCTTCCCTGGCAACAGCTTTCCACAACATCTGCTCCTCTTGTGCTTGTCGGAGCGTTGATTCTTGGGTCATTTGGCGCGGTGCTCATGAGCCTTGGGGCACTGGTATCGGTTTCGGGATCCGATGAATCCGGAATCCTCGGGACTGCACGGTTGTCCTATGCGATGGCTATCGATGGCCTGTTCCCCAGGGTTTTTGCCCGGCTCCATTCCCGGTTCAGTACCCCATGGGTTGCCCTCGTCATCCAGGGCATAATCGCGACGGTTTTGTCCCTGTATTCGGGAATCCGTGACCTGATATCCTTCTCGGTATTCAACATGGGTTTTGCATTCTTCCTTACCTGCTGTGCACTGATTGTCCTGCAGAAAAACAGGGAGAAACATCTGCCCGGACAACGCTGGCTCCCATGGGTCGGGCTTGTTATCTGTGCGTACCTCCTGTATTCAACGTCAATCTTTGACAAGGTCGTTGGTACGCTCATTATTCTCGCCGGAATACCCCTCTATGTGTTTTTCTCTCCCAAGGTGGCAATCTCGGACATGAAAAAATTGTTCCTTTCGGAGGAAGCGATTTTCGTCCGGAATCTCCAGCTCCGGGAACGGTTCCTTGCCAACTTCATCTCTCTCCTGCACCGTATGTGGAGTAACCTGTACCGCATGGCACACCCGGGAAACAAGGAAAAATAACATTTTCGGGATTCTTGTAATCAGATCCCGGCTTTATTCAAACCTTATTCCTCCGGGATCGACGACAGAATGGATTCCTGGGGAAATACGTCGGTAATTTAACATTAAAAAAATGGTTACAGGTCGAGGATCTCTTCCGCATCGTCGCGGAAAGCATCCATCACAAAGGGGATGCCGGAGATATTCGCTGCTTCTTCAGTGAGTGCCATTACGTCGCTGCGGGAGATGGTGTTAATGTTGAAGTTCCTGCTTCCGGCCATGATCTGCTGCAGACCGGTCCGGAACTTCTGGGAATAGGTGTAGATTCCCAGCGCTCCCAGCGGGATCTCTTTCATCCGCTCCCCGTATTTCGCCCGCAATTCTTCATAGGAAACAAAGATTTCCTCAGTCCGAGTCCCGTATTTGGACACCGTCTTTGGAAGGTCCCCTGCCTTCAGCCAGTCTCCGATATTCTTACCGACCATGCCCGGGATCATGAGCCCTCTTCCCATGCAGACGGCCTTCACGTAGGGTTTGCCCATCGCGATCGCCTTGAAGACATTGGGCTCGTCCGCGAATCCTCCGGCCATCGCGATATCCGGTACACGCTTTCCTTTCTTTGAAAGCCGTTCGCAGAACTGGTATGCCAGCGCCTGCAGGTAGAACGTCGGAATGCCCCATTCATTCATCATCGGCCATGGGCTCATACCGGTTCCTCCTGATGCCCCGTCGATCGTGAGCAGGTCGATCTTCGCGTCGGAACCGAAGCGGAGTGCCTGGGCGAGCTCAACCATAGAGTATGCACCGGTTTTCAGGGTCACCCGCTTGAAGCCGATGTCGCGGAGGCGATCGATCTCTTCCATGAACCCTTCCTGCGAAACGAACCCAAGGCGCGAATGGCGTTCGAACTCCTTGATTGCGCCTTCCTTGAACGCCTTCTGGACTTCCGGTCTGGTCGGATCGGGCAACACGATGTAGCCACGTTTTTTCAGCTCGATCGCCCGTTCCAGCGTCGGGACTTTGATCTCGCCACCGATGCATTTCGCACCCTGCCCCCATTTCAGCTCGATGGTGTCCAGGTTGTGCTTCGATGCGACGTACTCTGCCGTCCCAAGGCGCGTATCCTCGACATTCATCTGGACCAGGATTTCCCCATATCCTTCGTGGAACTTACGGTAGATCTCGATCCTTCGGTCCATCTCCGGGGATTTTGTTACCTTACCCTTGTTATCCAGCTGGAGCTGAGGGTCTACTCCGCAGACATTCTCCCCGCACACGAGCGTGATTCCGGAAATCGCTGCACCAATAGCGAAATGCTCCCAGTTTTTGCGGGCGATCTCAGTAGATCCGAGGGCGCCGGTGAATATGGGAAGTTTCATTTTCACCATCTTGTCCCAGCCGTATTCCGTCTCTGTGTTGACACTGGTGAACAATGCGGTGTCCGGCCCCGCCTGGATACCTTCCGGTAACCCTTTTGCGCCGGCGGCATACCCCTGGATATTCAGGTGAGAGTAATCAACCGGATAATTCTTATCCGATCCGGCGGTGAGTCCTCCGAAGGGAGAGGGGTACAGGACCTCGCGACCACGGAAGGTCGAAAGCCAGGTATCACATCCACCCTTGCATCCGTCCAGGCATCGTGTACAAATCCCGGACATCGGGGAGACATCCCGGGAACGGTTGAATGTTCCGAGCGCCTCGTTCGCATTCGGCTGTCTTAGGTTCATAACTACTTTCTTTCTCCCTTCGCTTTTATTAGTGTTTCGAAAAAAGTCTTCAAAAATAATCTGCATTGTGGTGCAATTTTAAAAAAAGTCTTTAATAACGAATATTATGCTCATTGCAGGTTTAATTTTAAACATTGAGATAATTGCGTTCCAAATTGAAGGATTTTCCTCATTCATATCATTGAGGGTCTGTGCCGCAATTCTCAAATATCTAAAGCCCGTACCTTCCAGAGTATGAAGATCAAGGCAGTTATTCTGACAGGACTATTTCTGGTCGCGATCGTTCTGGTGGCAGCCTGTACCGGCACGTCGAATGGCACACAAACCCCGACAGCAACTCCGGTGGGAACAACCATCCCGACCTCAGTAAGGACTACCCTACCGCCCACGACCGGTACGTCCCTCACTCCCGGACCTACCGACGTAATGCCCCCCAACCTTCAGGCGGAATTCCAGGTCGATCAAAAGGATCCTATCTACGCCCAGGTTAAGGTAACCTATCGCGGCGGGACCGCGTCGACACATATCACCCATATCGATGTCAGGTTCACGCTAGCCGACGGGACGGTAATTTCAAAGACCATTCCGGAGAGCGGAAACCGGAAGGTGCAGGTTGGAGACGAGGTAATCATGCAGGGAACCCGGTTTACCGACCGCCTCCAGGTGACGGTTACCCTCGACAATGGAGTTGTTTACCGGGTCATCGATCAGCTGGTCCCCTATCAGACACGGCCCTGAAAATCCGGATATCTCCTTTTTTCGGTGAAGGAAGCTGCGTTCTATCGGGATCCGGCCGAAAAAAATTCCAGAATCATCTCCACTGGGATACCGGCGGAAATAGAATACTTCCTTACCGAATATTTTAGATTTAATATACCGGATACAGATTGGTATGAACACGAAGAAATCTGGTTTATACGCGGGTTTGAACCATATCCTGTTCCTTGCCTTCCTGACGTACATCGCGTGGGTAATCGCCACATTCCTTCTCGAAGGGCGGATTCTTACCCTGCTGCGACCTGAGGCAGTCGGGGATCGAATCCTTTATACAGTTATTGCCAATATGCTCATCGGTAGTATTATCGCGCTCCTGGTGATTCGCAGGGCGTTCGATACTAAAATAACGTCTCCCGATTCTGCAGGTTTCCGACCCGTTACAAGGACAATTCCTGCAATCGTCATTGCCTTCGTCATTGGCTTCTTCCTGTTGTTAATTCTGCGAGGGGCTGTACCGAATCCGGTAATCCTTCTCAATATTTATGCACAGGTCTTTACGGTCACCATTGCCGAGATTGCGATATGCTGGGGGGTTGTTGGCTCAATTGTTGAAGGTACTCTCTCGGAAAAAGGACGCCTTCTATCTCTGAGTGGGGGCATCCTTGTATCCAGTATTCTCTTTGGGATGTACCATGTTGCACACAGTCCTCCGTTCAATCAGGTACCGATGATGATTTTCCTGACCCTGTTTGGCATTATCACCGGCCTTGTATATTTTATCGGACGGGACATCTATGCCACTATGGTATTTCACAATTTTTTTGGAACCTTTGGCGTAATGCAGTCTCTGGGTGTATCCGGGGTACTATCTTTCTATACGGAACCTTTATTTCCGGTGTTGGGAATAGCCGTGATTTCGATCTCGGTTTTCGTTGCCATTGACATGCTGTATCTTCGGAAAACCAGTCGTTCACAGGTGTCTTTGTAACGAGCTGTATATTTTCTGCCCACGGGTTGGAGAATGGTACATCACCGCACCACGTCCCAGTGCAGCAATACTCCCTGATCCAGGCGTTCCGTATTTTTCAGCGAAAGTCGCACAAAAGAATTTTCCTCAGTAAAACCGGTTCCTTCTGCGAGGGTCGGGGCATCCTGGCCACCGATAATAATATTCCCGATATAACTGTAGAGTTCGTCGACGAGACCTGCCGAAAAAAAGGACCAGATGATATTCCCTCCCCCTTCAATCATGACCTGCCGGATCCCGACGGCCCCGAGATTCTCAAGGATCTGCCCGGGGTCGACCCGATCCTCTCCGGTCTTGATCACCATTGCATACTGTTCCAGCGCCCGGATACGTTCCTCCGGTGCCTTCGATGACACCACGATCACTCGTTTTCCTTCCCCCTTGTGCAGGATATCAGCATTGAGGGGGGTCCTTCCGCCACTGTCGATAACGATGCGGACCGGATTCGGATCCCTTCCCGATGCAATCCGCTGCTCACGCAATATCGGGTCTTTCACCGTCAGTGAAGGGTTGTCTGCAAGAACAGTGCCGATCCCAACGATCACCGCATCGCTTGCAGCCTTTAACCGGTCCACCCGCAGGAAGTCCTCTTTGCCCGAAATACGCACCTGTCGGCGCTGGATGGTGGATATCTTTCCATCAGCGCTCATTGCGACATTCACGATAACCCGGGGGCGCATTATAGAGCATCTGACATTCGGACTATAAGAATCCGTATATACTCTGTGATAATTGGCGGTATAGGAAACCAGCGATGAAAAACAAATAATCAAATAATTACGCCTGAATTTTAAAAGGGAATAATAAGAAAGTATATATCCTCAATCGGGATACGCATTTTCACCGTATGCCGTTTCAGGAGTCGTATAATCGCCTGAAAATCAATTTTGGTATTGATGAGGGCGATTTTGTCAAGCTCTGGGTAATTGGAGCGTTCATTGTTCTCGCACTTCTTGCGACGGTGTATTCCTTCAATCTGCAGCTGGATCTCATCACCCCGTATTTTGTCTATCTGTTTCCACAGCTCTATTACATCCCGATCGTCCTTATCTCCGTCTGGTATCCCCGGCGGGGGCTCCAGGCGACTGTGCTGCTGGTCGCCGCATTTCTTGCAATCAGTGCATATTTTTCTTATATCGGAGCACCGGTTGATCCCATCGTCTTCACCCTCAACGGTGTGCTGTATATATGGGTCGTCGCCGCTACCACCCTCCTGGCACGGGAGGGTGGCCTCATCTCAACGCGATACAAGAAATTCTTCGATGACGCTGATGCAGGAATCTTTCTTCTGCATTTTGGTAATGGGAAAGTTCTTGAGTCGAACCAGCGTTTTGCCCAGCTTCTCGGGTATACCGAACAGGAGATGGCAGGAAAACCCATGCGTGATGTGTGGGATGACGAAGCAGCACGATCAGAGTTTCTTGAGAAGGTACGGACCGGTTCTCCTCTCACCCAGATAGAAGCAGTTTTTACCGCCAAAGGCGGGGAAAAACGAACGCTTCTTCTCTCCTGCAAGGAAGTCGTGTTTGAGAAGATGGCGGAGTGTACCGCCGTTGACATCAGCAACCTTAAAAGTCTGCAGGAAGCCCTCAATAATATCAAGCACTACTTCCACCAGATCGTCCGGGCAACCCATGATCTGGTCATTCTTCAGGATATTACCGGAAAAATCGAGCGGGTTCACTGGGTGAAAGGGAATGAGTTTGGCATAGACCCCGTAACGCTGGAAGGAAAAATGCCAACAGAAATCCTGGTACCGGAAAAAGCTGACCAGTTTATGGCATGTTTTCAGCAGGCCCTGCGTGCAAAAAGCCCTGTCACCTGTCTCTTCCCCCTGCATGTAAACGGAAAGGAGATCACCTTTTCTGCAGTCCTCGCATCGCTCCATGATAATGCTGGCAGAACAGTCGGAGTGATGGGGACGTGCCGGGATGTAACGGATAAAACGCTCGAGCACCTTGCACGCGAGCAGCTCGAAGATGAGATTGAACACCGCAGGGATTTTATTACGACGGCCGCTCACGAGCTGCGGACGCCATTGCAGCCGATCCTTGGGTACCTGCACCTCCTGGTTGATGACCCCGAGGGATATGCTCTTGATGCAGAAACGGTCCGCATCCTGCGGCTGTGCCTGGAAAATGTCGAACGCGAACGCAGGATTGTGGACCGGATGCTGGAATTATCGATTCTGTACAACGGGAGGATTGACCTCGAGGTGCAGGAGATTCCTCTGCGGCAGATGCTGGAATCCATTGTCATATCCGGCGGGCATCCGGTGGAGGCGGAGCTGGACATCAGCGTCCCTGACGACGTGGTAATCCAGGCCGACAAGAGCTGCATGTACCAGGTCTTCCATACCCTGATCTCCAATGCGGTGCGGTATAACAATCCACCGCGAAGGGTCTGGATCTCGTACGCTTCCGATGCCAAGAACCACTATATCTCCGTGCGGGATAACGGGATCGGCATCGGGGAAAAAGCCCTCGATGCCATTTTCAAGCCGTTCCACCTGCCCGACGGAGAAAACCTGTCCCGCCAGACGAACCGGCTGGGGCTCGGTCTTGCAATCGCCCGCGAGTATGTGCGGAACCATGGCGGGGAAATCGACGTCAAGAGCAGACTCGGTGAGGGGAGTACTTTTACTGTCCGGATTCCGCGGGAGGTGCACAATGCCGCATAAGATTCTCGTTGTTGATGACGACACTCCGACCCTGGAAGTTATGAAGCTGATACTCCGCAAGATCGGTTGTGAGCCTGTTGTCGTTGATAATGGCTGGGATGCCTTGAATATTGTCCGATCCGATCCTCCCTCTCTTATTCTCATGGACGTCATGATGTCCCCCATGAACGGGTGGCAGTTCCTTGAACTGAAGCAGCAGGACGAACGGATCCGGAATGTCCCGGTTATGCTCTTCACGGCGAAAAGTATTGAAACCGAGGAACTCAAACGGTATGGAAAAGCCATCGTCGGCGTACTGGAAAAGCCCATATCCCCGCTGGAGCTGAAGGCAGCACTGCAGCGGTTTTTTCATGAAGGATAGGCCGGTATCCGGGCACACAACACAGACGTTCACACCGTGTGCATTTCCCCTGTCTTCTTTTTGTTAATTCTTGCCGTTGTCCAGGGACTCATGAGGAAATGAGTGTGTTCATGGAAACCGGCATCTGATACCGTCAGGGAAAATAGTGCACCATCGGATCAGGGAGATCCTCGGAAAACAGATGCCCCAGCCCGGATTTGAACCGGGGACAGCCAGATCTTCAGTCTGGCGCTCTCCCGAACTGAGCTACTAGGGCAATGCGCATTATTATACTCCCCGTGTCTTAATAAATGATCGGGTTTACGAGGGACAGATGACGCAGAGGAACGGTTGCATCCCGAGAGAATTGCCATGAAGGGTCTGGTCCGAAGGGAAAGCCGGTCGGACAGTCTCCGGAGAGGCCTTACACAACGCAAATCCCACGTTGTTCATCTGACCCATAATGATCTGGACGCGGTTGGTTCTGATGCCGTGCACCGGATTCGCTACGGCGATGTGTTCACGATCTTCTCTTCTGTTGGGGCCTTCCCGCAGATGCTTGCGATTCTCGCAAATGAACCGGGTAATGGGGATCTCGTATCCATAACCGATTTTGGTTACCAGAACGGGATTGAAAAAACACTGCAAAAGGCAAAGAATACCGGTTGGCACATCGAATGGCGAGATCATCACCGCTGGAGAGAGGACGAGATCCGGGCGGTGAATCGTATCGGCATCCATCTCACGGTCGATACGGCGACCTGCGCCACCGGGATTGCCGCACGGGAACTGACAGAAAACAACCCGCACACCGCTGAAGTGGCACGGGT
>JAJRCL010000209.1 GCA_028679035.1 Methanomicrobiales archaeon
ACCGTGCTGGGGTATCTCGAGAGTGTGGGTATTCCCTGCTTCCTCTTCATCGTGGACACGGAAGGGCTGAGCGTGCTTACCGCCGTGGCGGCAGGCAAACTGAACGAAACACTGGTCCGGGATTCTATCCAGAAGTTCAGCCTTGAGGGAGCCGTGAAGCACCGCACGCTCATCCTGCCCGGTTATGCCGCTCCGCTCTCCGGCAAGATCCAGGAAGAAACCGGCTGGCGGGTCCTGGTCGGACCCCGGGACGCAGCAGAGCTGGGAGAATTCCTGGAGAAGGAGTGGAAGCCCTGATGCCCACGGTGACGTTTCTTCCCGGCTACCAGAAAGCGGAGGTTTCCCCGGAATCCACCGTGCTCGAGGCAGCGCAGAAAGCCCATATCACGATGAACGTGGTCTGTGGCGGAAATGGGAAATGCGGTAAATGCGTCGTGTACCGTAAAAGCGGAGAGGCAGAGTTTGATAAGGAGAAATTTGGTATCTTTTTTTCGCCCGCAGAACTGGAAAGCGGAGCCTGTCTCGCCTGCCAGACCCGGGTGCTCGGCGATCTGCTGATCGAGATACCGGAATGCTCCCTGATACAGGAACAACAAATCCTGATGGAAAGCCGTACGCTTCCGACGCAATTCTCCCCCTCGGTCAAAAAGTATTTCCAGACGCTCACTCCCCCGACCCTCGAGGACCCCTCACCGGATCTCTCGCGTCTTCTCTGGGGCATTGAAAAAGCCGGAGGCCCCAAGGCCGCGAAGAACTTTGCGCCCCTGGACGTCCTGCGCTCGATCTCCCAGGTGCTCCGTTCCAGCGACTGGCAGGTGACGGGTACCGTCGGGATTGTTCCAGGCGGATTCCGCCTGCTGAATGTGGAGAAAGGGGATACCCGGGAACGACTCTATGGAGCGTCGGTCGATCTCGGGACGACCACGGTCGTTGTCAATGTACGCAGTCTCGTTGATGGAACGATTCTTGGGGCGGGGTCCACCTATAACAAGCAGATCAGCTGTGGCGAGGACATTCTTTCCCGGGTAAATTTTGCACAAAAGAGTGGTCTTTCCCGTCTCCAGGCCCTCGCTGTCGAAAGTATCAACGCTGCGCTGATCATCGCATCAGAGGCTGCACAGATCGACCTGGACGATGTGTATGAAGTGGTTATCGCCGGAAATACCGTCATGACACACCTGCTCCTTTCGATCGATCCCTCCTACATGATTTCAGAACCCTATGTACCCGTCGTTCGCCGTTCCATCTATGCACCAGCGGGAAGGCTGGGTATAGCAGTCTATCCGGGCGCCGGCGTGTACACATTCCCGGCGGTATCTAATTTCATCGGGGGGGATATCGTCGCCGACATTCTTGCATCCGGAATGGGAGAGACCACCGATGTCTCCCTGCTTATCGATATCGGCACGAACTTTGAAGTCGTCCTCGGCAACAGCGAGTGGATGATCTCCTGCGCAGGAGCGGCCGGGCCCGCGCTGGAAGGCGGCGAGGTGCTCTTTGGGATGCGGGCTAATCCCGGCGCCATCGAAAAAATCGAACTGGATGACGATACCCTCGAACCGACGTATACAACAATCGGAGGCGGCAGGCCACGCGGTATCTGCGGATCCGGACTCATCGACCTGCTCGCCGAGCTCTTCCGTACCTGCGTGATCGATCGCACCGGGTGTATCAACACCAGTATCCGGAATCCACGGATACGCGAAGGGCAGCACTACCCGGAATTCGTTGTCATCTGGAAAGAGGAGAGTGCGATCGCGAAAGACATCGTGATCACGGAAAACGACGTCAAGAACCTGATCATGTCCAAGGCTGCTATCCTTGCCGCCTGTATCACCCTGATGGATGCGGCCGATATCACCCGCGAGCGGATCATTCACGTGCACCTTGCCGGAGCCTTCGGCAACTACGCCAATAAAAAGAATGCGATCACTATCGGGCTTTTTCCCGAAGTGCCGCTGGAACGGATCACCACTATCGGGAACGGTGCACTGGAGGGGGCTAACATCGCCCTGTTGAACCGGGAGAAAAGGCTCATGCTTGACCGGATCGCACACACCATTGCCTACATCGAACTGAATGCCGAACCGACCTTTATGGACCGCTACACGTCGAGCTGCTTTTTACCGCACACCGATCTCGCGCTCTTTCCGATGGTACAACAGATGCTTGAAGCCTGCCGGGTACGCAGGAGATGACCGGCGTGGCGCGTCCGATCACTTCCCCCATGACCCTTGCAACCGGTGTCGGTGCCGTCCCCCATACCGACCCGGTCGCGGCATGTGATACTGTACTCTCCCATTTTCCCCGGTTCCCATTCGTACCGACCCTGCCGAACCGCGGCGTTCTCGAAGGGATTGTATTCGCGGAATCGGCCCAGCTGCCAGGGGGCATCCTGTGCGAAGGAAGGCTCACCGTTGATACGAACCAGGACAACGGCGCCGCGATCGAGCAGGTCTACAAGGATTATCTTGAAGGGGACACATCCCGGTATGGGGCAGGGCCGGAGTTCGCGAGTGGCCTTCATGAAATGCTCCGCCGCTGCCTTGTTGACGCACAGACCGTGAAATGCCAGGTGACCGGCCCGGTTACCTTCGGGATGCAGGTAACGGATGGTGCGAAACGTCCGCTCCTGTACGATCCCGAGTATGCCGACATGCTGGGAAAAATGCTTGCGCTGCGGGCACGGTGGTGCGAAACGGTACTGCGCGACAGGACCGGTGCAAAAGATACCGTTGTAGTCCTCAATGAGCCCTATCTTGCCTCCATCGGATCGTCAGTCATTCCTGTGGATCAGGAGCTCGTCCGATCCCTTCACGACGACATCTTTTCATTTCTCGAAGGCGGAGTCGGCATCCACTGCTGCTCCAATACGGATTGGGAATTCGTTCTCGGGGAACACCCCTCGG
>JAJRCL010000039.1 GCA_028679035.1 Methanomicrobiales archaeon
GAGAAGTTGTGCCCGCCCCGGATCAGGGAGGGATAGTCGTAGGATATGTAGGTATGGTAGCCGCAGCGGGTGAGGATCCGTGCAATGGTGGCACCGGCCACGTTGATCCCTTCGCCTGCCTTTCCGCCGATGAGAACCGTGTACTCCTGCATAGGGATTCCTGTCACCTGCATGGACGGCACCGTTGATAAAGCTCACGGGAAGACCGCAGAATGCATATCCTTATTATAGAAGGAGGTCTCTGTAGACACGATTATAAGAGGTGTTTTACATGATGAAGGAAAGTATCGAGGAAGCGCTCAACGTTCAGATGAACCGTGAGCTGTTCTCGTCCTACCTGTACCTGGCTATGGCAGCGGACTTTGAAAAGAAAAACCTCCGCGGAATGGGCACATGGATGCGGATCCAGGCAGGGGAAGAATATGCACATGCAATGAAATTCTATGATTTTATTATCAACCGGGGAGGGACGGTTTCCCTTCGGAAGATTGACGCACCCCCCAAGTCGTGGAAGAGCCCGTTACAGGCATTCGAGAATGCGTATGAACATGAACAGAAAGTGACGCACTGGATTCACGAACTCGTAGACCTCGCGATCAGCGAGAAGGACCATGCAACTGCGGTAATGCTCCAGTGGTTTGTGAATGAACAGGTGGAAGAAGAGCTCAACGCGAGTGAAAATGTGGCGAACCTGAAGCTGCTCGGGGATAAGGGCCCGATCCTGATGATCGACCACCACCTTGGGAAGCGGAAAAAATCCTGAATCTTTTTTTCCTCATTTCTTTCTGCAGTTTCAGGAACAAGCTCCTCCCAGCCCCGTTTTTATCCGGACGTACCGAAGCGCTGATGATAGTTTGTTATTATATCCTGAAGAGTACTTATTTTCCTGCACTTCCATATCCTGCGGTGATACGATTCCTTTCGATCTTCTGACAACCCTGTTGATCGCAGCAGGTCTGGCCATGGATGCCATGGCGGTATCCATATGTGCCGGTCTCGCCCAATCCGCCGGACGGATTTCATATGGACTCAAACTTGCGGCTCTTTTTGGGTTATTCCAGTTTGGGATGCCGGTTCTTGGCTGGATTATCGGAACCGCTTTCGATACGATCATTTCCGGGATCGACCACTGGCTGGCGTTTGGAATTCTTGCGGTGATCGGTGCAAAGATGCTGTACGAATCCCGGAAGTCTGCCTGTAGCAGAACACCGGTCCATTCGATCACCGTCCTTCTTGCCCTTGCGCTTGCCACAAGCATTGACGCGTTCGCAGTTGGCCTGAGCTATGCATTCCTCGCGGCTCCCATCGCGCTTCCCGCCCTCACTATTGGAATTATTACCTTTATCCTCTCATTTTCCGGATATCTGGGGGGCTCCCGGCTTGGAGATGCAGCCGGCCGCTGGGCAGAGCTCTCCGGTGGGGCGATTCTCCTTGGCATCGGGATAAAAATCCTCCTCGAACACCTTCTCGTTTAAAAAAGATCAGAGGGGGAACCGCCGGGGATCGGTTTCCACATCGATAATAACGGGGCGGTTCAGGGACATTCCCTCACGCAGTGCTGGCGCCAGGAGCTCCGGGCGTTCGACGTGAATTCCTGATCCTCCGGAAGCTTCTGCAAACGCAGTGAAATCCGGGTTGAGCAGATCGGTCCCAAAATTCGGGTACTGCTCCATCATCTGCTCAACCCGGATCATACCCAGTTCATGATTATTCATGATAACGACGACCATCGGCAGGCTGTACTTGACTGCTGTGACAAAATCCGCCATTGCCATCGAGAAGCCCCCGTCTCCCGTGATGCAGAATACCGAACGGGACGGCATCGCGAGTTTTGCGGCAATAGCTCCGGGAAGACCGAATCCCATCGTGCCCAGGTAACCGGACATAACGAAACGCTGGCGTTTCATCTGGAAGTTCCTCCCGAACCACCACCCATTCTCCCCCACGTCAATGGAGATGATCCCGTCTTCCGGAATCATTTCCGACAACGTACGGATGATGTACGGCGGGCGGATAGGGACGGCGTAGGGATCGGCCTCCCGCTCCATCTGTGCGAGCCATTTCCGTTTCATTTCGGCGATCCTTGGTAATACGTCCGGTTTTTTCTTTTCCTTTGTTTTTTCGATGAGGAGAGGTATAACCCCGGCGCAGTCACCCCACAGGTTCACCCCTCGTGGGCTTATTCCCAGTTTCAGCACGTCACGATCCACCTGCACCATGGGCCGGTCTGTGGGGAGAGCAGTCTGTTTCGAGAATCCGACACCGAGAGTGATCAGCAGATCTGCCTGGTTAACCACATCGTGGGCGAACGGGTTGCCAATACTTCCATGAATGCCGACGAGCCAAGGGTGAGCATCAGGGACCATGCCCTTTGCACGGAACGTCGTAACAAGGGGAGCTTTCAGTCGTTCTGCGAGCCGTACGACAGCATCACTCTGGTCAAAGGCCCCCCATCCCGCGATGATTGCCGGGTTTTCGGCGTCGTTTATCAGCCCTACCGCTTTCTGTACTTCTGCAGGATCGGGAAGGATGCGGAAGCTGGAAAGACAGGATTCCCTGGCGCAGGTGTGCGCTCCCAGTGGCTCCTTCTGGACATTGTTGGGAACCGAGACCTGTGCAACTCCCCGGTCAACAACCGCATGCTTCAGGGCTTTGGTGAGGATCTCGACGGCCAGATCACGGTGGTAAATGGTATTGTTGTAGACGGTGATGGGGCGGAAGAACGCGTCCTGGTCGATTTCCTGGAACCCGCCCGGCCCCCCATACTGCTTTTCCACCTGCCCGTTCAGGGAAAGCACACTCGCCCGGTCTTCTTTGGCGTCATACAGGCCGGTGGCGAGATTGGTCGCACCGGGTCCTGCGATGGTGAGACAGACGGCAATTTTTCCGGTCAGCTTATTGTAGGCAGACGCCGCCATCGCGCCATTTCCTTCGTGCCGGACCACAATGTAGCGCAGTCCGGGGTTCCTCCGGATCGCTTCCACAAGACCGAGGGATGAAGAGCCGGGTATACCGAATACAAGAGTAATTCCCCAGTCCACCAGCTCCTGCACGATAACGTCGGAGACGGTCGTGGTGGTTGCAGCTGCTGTCGATCCCTCCTCCTTTTCCTGCACAAAGGACTCCTTGCCTGCCTGACATACCGGGCAGCGCCAGTCCGGGGGAAGGGATGCAAATGCCGTTCCGGCCGGAGTGCCGGTTTTCGGTTCTCCTTGTTTCTCGTCATAGATGTACCCGCAGACCTGACAACGCCATCGCGCCATTCCTTAACACCTTCCCAATACCTTCCACCGGATGGATCTGACCAAGATATAAAATGCTATCGGGAACAGCGCCTGGTCGATTCAGATTCTTCGGACAGTCGGTTCGAACACCTTATCCTCTAAGTTGCATATCGGCAGGCTGGAGGCTCCATTTCGTAACAACCGTGACGTCCCACAGTATTTTTCTTTCCGGTACCCTATCAGATGTACACAGAGAGGTCCCGGATGACGAAATACGTGTGCGGAGTGTGCAGATCCTATGCGTACGATGACGAGGCCGGGGATCCGGCGCGGGGAATATCCCCGGGGATACGTCCTGAAGGATTTCCCGAAGACTGGAAGTGCCCGGTCTGCGGATCCGCTGCTGCCCTGCTACTCCCGAAAAATGAAGAAGGCGTTACAGCCAGGCCGATAACCGCTGATGCCGTTGATGTCATTCTGCGAAAAGGGGAATACCTCGCAGACTGGAAAAGGACCGAGGATGATACCGAACCGTATCTCGCCGATATCCAGCAGATAGCACAGACCGGCGAATCGATTTTCGAGCCGATGCGCACAAAAAAAGAGGTTGTTTCCTGGGACTGTATCCTCATCAAGGGCGCACAGCTCGCACGGTTCCCGAGAAATGCCGATGAACCGGTGACCACACGGACGATTATCGGCCCCCATGCGAAGCATCCGCTCGTCATCGAAACCCCGATTATTGTCACACACATGTCATTCGGTGCACTCTCCCACGAGGCACATCTCGCCATAGCCCACGGGACAGCGGCAGTGAAAACAGCGATGGGGTCCGGGGAAGGAGGGATGCTTCCCGACGTACGCAATGCCGCATACAGATACATGTTCGAATACGTCCCGAACCACTACAGCGCAAGCGAGGAAAACCTCGCCCGCGTTGATGCGGTGGAGGTGAAGTTCGGGCAGTCCACACATCCGGGCATGGGAAGTCATTTACCGGGTATGAAAGTGACACCGGAAATCGGGGCGATACGCGGGTATCCTCCCGGCACCGATATCCTCAGCCCGGCCCGGTTCCGGGACATCACTTCACCGGAAGGGATCCGGGAAAAGGTGACATGGCTCCGTGAGAAGAGCGGGGGAAAACCGGTAGGGATCAAGATCGCTGCCGGGAACATCGAGGAAGATCTTGCCGTCGCGATCGCGGCCGGGCCGGATTATATCACGCTGGACGGAAGACCCGGGGCGACCGGCTCTGCACCAAAGTTTATCAAACAGGCGATGTCGGTGCCGACGATCTATGCGATCCGGCGGGCACGGAAGTTCCTTGATGCAGAAAGCAAGGGTAATATTTCCCTGATCGTGACCGGCGGCCTGCGTGTATCGTCGGATTTTGCCAAGGCACTCGCGATGGGCGCAGACGCCGTAGCAATCGGCACTGCGGCACTCATTGCTATCGGATGTCAGCAGTACCGCCTCTGTCATGCCGACCTCTGCCCTGTCGGGGTGACAACACAGAATCCCGACCTGCGAAGCCGTTTCAATGTCACCTTATCCGCACGGCGGCTGGAAAATTTCC
>JAJRCL010000040.1 GCA_028679035.1 Methanomicrobiales archaeon
CGGCATGTGCTCGACCTCATCACCGAAAAGTGATTCTCCCGGAAGTTTTATCAGGATACGTATCCACTTTATAAAGCACAACGATTATCGGAGCGTGTGACGGGATGGTACGCAAACCGGCTCGAATGTATCGGAATCTTGCCAAAAAGGCCTATACGCGGCGTGAATACATGGGCGGGGTTCCGGGCAGCAAAATCGTAACGTTTGACATCGGGAACCTGAGCGGGGAATTTCCTATCGAAGTATCCCTGGAAGTCCTTGAAGCCTGCCAGATCCGGCACTCGGCCCTTGAAGCTGCCCGCGTCGCGATCAACCGCCGGCTCGCTACCGATGTCGGCAAGACAAATTACCTGATGAAAGTACGGACCTATCCGCATCACGTGCTCCGGGAGAACAAGCAGGCAACCGGTGCCGGTGCAGACCGTGTATCGGAAGGTATGCGTCTTGCCTTCGGAAAAGCGGTTGGATCCGCAGCCCGGGTTCGGTCACGTCAGAAGGTCGTTTCGGTCTTCACTTTCCCGCAGCATGCCGATAAAGTAAAGGATGCCCTGAAGCACGGCGCCTATAAACTCCCCTCTCCCGCACGCATCATCATCGAAGACGTGAAAAAGAAATAGACAATTTTTCTTTTTATTTTATAATTTACCCGGGAACGTTGTGAATTCCAAGGCTGTACAATTCCGGCTGATACCCGGAGTACCAGCATCTTTTTTCCTCCGCACACCGTTCTTATCATAATGCCGGAACCCGACGATCCGCCCCTTTTGGAAGCAATAACCGGAGCTACATGCCGTGCCTTGCTGCAAGCCGAACGGGTGCTTCCGGACGATGTCATTAACGCCATCCGGCGTGCACGACAGGCAGAGACCACACCGATCGCCCGGGAACAGCTGGACCGTATCCTTGAGAATATTACCCTCGCACGCGAATCCAGTGTCCCACTCTGCCAGGACACCGGTGTACCGGTCATCTATCTCACCCTCCCGGCGGACGTCCCGTTCACCCGCGGGATCCTGGATGCCCTTGCCGATGGTGTGCGTCGTGCAACAGGGGCAGTACCGCTGCGCCCGAATATCGTCGATCCTCTCACAAGGGAAAATACCCTTGATAATACCGGGCCGGGGATGCCGGCCGTACATGTAAGACCCGGAGAATACCTGGAAATCACGGTTCTCCCGAAAGGGGCAGGGGCCGAGAATCTCTCCCGTATCGGGATGCTGCTTCCAGCAGAGACGGACCGCATCGAGGCATTCGTCGCAGAAACCATGCTTATCGCCGGGTCCCGCCCGTGCCCGCCGGTCGTGCTGGGGGTTGGGATCGGATCCACCTTTGATGGCGCCGCAGCTCTTGCAAAGGAAGCGCTGCTGCTCCCGATCGATACGATGAACCCGTTCGAGGAACAACTCTGCGGGGCAGTGAACCGTCTTGGTATCGGTCCCATGGGCCTCGGAGGGAAGGTTACGGCACTCGCGGTGAAGGTGAAAAAGGCACACTGCCATACGGCAACACTACCGGTTGCAGTGAACGTCCAGTGCTGGGCCTGCCGGCGTGCCACGGTACGGGTGGAGTACCGGTCATGAACCTCACTACGCCTTTGGGTGACGAAGTGCTGCGGTTGTCTGCGGGAGAGCGGATCACTCTTTCCGGTACCGTCTATACCGCCCGGGACCGGGCTCATGCACGCATGTGTACACAGGGAATCCCTTTCAACCCACAAGGGGCAGCAATCTACCATTCCGGCCCCATTGTCTGCGCAGACCGTATCGTCGCGGCAGGACCGACCACATCATCCCGTCTGGACCGGTACACCGGATTCCTTATGGATGCCGGTGTGCGGGCACTCATCGGCAAAGGAGGGATGGGGGCGTCATCGGTCGCGGCTCTGCAGGGAAGGGGCGTGTATCTTGCCTGCCCGGGCGGGTGTGCCCCTCTTGCCGCCTCGCACATGGCCCTGGAGGGCGTACTCTGGGAGGATCTCGGAATGGCTGAGGCAGTGTGGGTGATCCGGTTGGACCGTCTCCCTCTTATTGTCGGAACAGACGCTCATGGTGGAGACCTGTTCAGTGCGGTACATGCCGAGGCAGCCCGGCGTTACGCCGACGCATACGGATCCGGAATTGCATCATGCCGGAATCCGGGTCCGGCGGATTGAGATGCCTCTGCTGTCCGAACGGGATGTATAGCTTTTTTCCTTTGGAGCCCCACAGTACAGAGACGGGGAGCGATGAAGCTCGTAATCGACGTAAAGCGCTGCAAAGGCTGTAACCTCTGTACTCTGGTGTGTCCCTACCGGATCTTCCAGGCCGGGACCAAGCCAAACGAACGCGGGATCATCCCGCCGGTGCTTGACCGTCCCGAGCGTTGCGCGAACTGCAGGCTGCAGCGTCTCTACGGAAGGGTCATCTGCGGTTCGTGCCAGATGATCTGCCCGGATCAGGCGATACGCTGGGAAGAGGAAAGTCCCAACGAACCGCAGAAAGCGGTGGTGGAGCTGTGAAGGAGGACTTCCTTCAGGGCAATGTGGCATGTGCCGAAGGGGCACTAGCCGCCGGATGCCGCTTTTTCGGAGGATACCCCATAACCCCATCCACCGAAGTTGCAGAACACATGGCCCTGCGGCTCCCGAAAATCGGAGGCACCTTCATCCAGATGGAGGATGAGATCGCGAGTATATCTTCGGTCATCGGTGCATCCTGGACCGGCGTCCGTGCGATGACAGCTACCAGCGGCCCCGGTTTCTCGCTGATGATGGAGAACATCGGATATGCAGCGATGACCGAGACGCCCTGTGTTATTGTGAACATCCAGCGTGGTGGACCAAGCACCGGGCAGCCGACGCTGGGTGCACAGGGAGACATGCTCCAGTGCCGGTTCGGCTCGCATGGTGACTACAGCATCATCGCTCTTTCACCCTGCAGTGTTCAGGAAATGTTTGATCTCACCGCACACGCATTCAATCTTGCGGACCGGTTCCGCGTACCGGTGTTCATCATGTCGGATGAGATCGTCGGTCATATGCGGGAACGTATCACGATTCCGGACACCGTCCCGGTAACACCACGGCGATCCCTCATCAGGGGCGAGCTCCCCTTCCGGGCTGGTCCGGACGGCGTACCGGGATTTCCCGCGTTCGGGGAGGGGTATGCGGTACACGTGACCGGTCTTACCCATGACGAAAAAGGATATCCAAAAGCGACCTCCCCCAAGGCGCACGAGGAACTCGTGATGCGGCTCTGGAACAAAGTAGAGCATGCACGACGGGAGATCGCAGACTATGAAGTCATTCATCCGGACGCCCGGGATGTTTTCGTTTCCTACGGAGCCCCTGCCCGGGCAGTACAGCAGCTCCTCCACGACACTACGGATCCGGATATCGGTCACCTGCGTCTGCGCCTCGTATGGCCGTTTCCGGAATTTGCACTCGGAGAGTTCCCGAACGCACGAAGGTTCCTTGTACCGGAAATGAATATGGGCCAGATGGCACGCGAAGTCGAACGGCATACGTGCTGCGAAGTGATCCCTATCCCGCGGCTCGGCGGGGAGCTGCATATGCCCGGGGAACTGCACCATATCCTGGAGGAAACACGGTGACCTTCACCGACTGGTACCGTGCCGACCGGCTCCCGCACATCTACTGCGCAGGTTGCGGGAACGGTACGGTGATCAACTGTACCCTCGAAGCCGTGGATGAGATGGGCTGGAAGAAGGAAGATACAGTCTTTGTCTCCGGTATCGGCTGCTCTTCCCGGGCTCCCGGCTATATCAATACGGACGGACTGCATACGACGCACGGAAGGGCGCTCGCATTCGCCACCGGTGTGAAGCTGGCGAAACCGAGACTGAACGTTGTCGTATTTACCGGCGACGGGGACCTTGCCGCCATCGGAGGGAACCACTTCATCCACGCGTGCCGCAGAAACGTGGACATGACCGTCATATGCATGAACAATTTCATCTATGGCATGACCGGTGGCCAGGGAAGCCCGACAATGCCCCCCGGAGCCCTTTCCTCCACCACACCATATGGTTCCCAGGAAGATGCCTTCGATCTCAGTGCGCTGGCAGTTGCCGCCGGCGCCAATTACGTGGCACGGTGGACATCGTACCACACAAAAGAGCTCACCCGTGCAATCCGTACCGGGCTTGAGACCCCGGGACTCTCGTTTATCGAGGTGATTGTCCAGTGCCCGACCGGATACGGGAGAAGGAACCGCCTGCGGGAAGTAACGGACATGATCGACTACTACCGCACGCACGCGATCC
>JAJRCL010000210.1 GCA_028679035.1 Methanomicrobiales archaeon
CATGTGCAAAACATGGCGATTTTTATCTGCATGTGCGTGCGAACGGAGACCTGCAGGTGGACTGTCATCACCTGATCGAGGATACCGGAATCGTTCTGGGTACCGCTCTGCGGAGGGCGATTGGCGAAGGGAAAGGAATCCGGAGATTTTCCCACGCGGTTATCCCGATGGATGAATCCCTTGCCATGGTTGCACTCGACTGTGGGGGCCGCGGGTACCTGGTCTTCGATGGCAAATTTGGCCTGGACCAGGTGGGAGGCATTCCCCGTGATCTCTTCCAGCATTTCTTCTATGGATGCTGCATCCACGCGGGAATAACGGCCCATATACGGTTCCGGGGGACAAACGACCATCATGCATGCGAAGCGGTATTCAAGGCGTTTGGCATCGCGCTCGGCCAGGCAACATCCATGAAGCCCGGAAGATCCGGTATTCCCAGCACGAAAGGGAAATTCTGAGACCCGGGATCCCGGGGGAGAGAGGGGGTCAGATCCCTTTTCCTGAAAACAGGGAAATACCGCTATTGCGTGCAGAGGTACTGCCGATTATTCAGAACCTGCTTGATCATACAGAACAGACCCGTCACTCTTCGTCGGCTTCTCGGGTGAATCCGGAATTCGAAAAAAACACCGGTATCAATGTTAAAAAGGATTGAAAGAAAAAAGTTTTTTACGCGGATTTCGCCGCGAGATCGACATCTTCTTCTTTGATAGTCTTACGGCCAGCGTGCTGGGCGAGCCTGTTTGCCTCTTTGGTGAGGTTTGCTATATACGCCTCGGCCTTTGTAACAAGGGCTGCGGCGGCGTCGCTTCCCACTCTCTCCGCTCCATTCTTCTTTGCGATACGAACAACTGCTGCAATAGGTAGATCAGCCATATTTCTTCCACCTCAAACAAGAGTATATCAGTTAATATTTAAACGTTTCGGCATTTCCTCCAAAATTTATGTGTATATCCCGTTTATGAGGCATGTTTGGGCGCAGGTTTCGGTATTGAACCATATTCTTCGTTCAAAAAATTAATTCCTGAATAACGGCGCATTTCTCATTTTGAGTAAGAAATAACCGTTTTTTAGATTTTTGCAAGAGATGCTGCCAGCAATAAGGCATTCGTATAATCTCCTGAGGCGCGCGATGTATCGACAAAAATTTTTCCGATATTTACAACCGGGGCACCGTGCCCTTTTCCTTCACCGACCATGGTCAGGGTTCGGAAAATAAGATTGCCGGTGATTCCGTCCGGTGCGATAATAACTCCACACGTCTTCACCGCATCTTCAATAAGAATTTCACGATGCTCCGCACCCCCGATCCGTGCAAGGAGTTCTGCTTCGGCCAGGCTCTGGTCAATGCGAACATGTCTCCCGACATCGCCCAGCCTTCCTCCGGAAAGCACTGCCACCCGGTCGGAAATGCCGAATTTCCTGGCGATCAGGCGTCCCTTGTGCATTAGTGCCAGTTTCTGGGCTATTGTCCAACCCTCGTCTACTCCTACCGGCGCCAGAAAGAAGCGGGTTCCGAGCGGCGTTTCGAGAAGGGCAATCCGTTCCAGGCTCTGCACACCGCAGGCATCCTTCAGGGCGGTAAGCGTGCGGTGTGCGGGAAGGGTTCCCCGAACCGCTGCCGCGATCCGGTCATGCATAAGGTCGTGGACCAGTAATTCCTCCGGCCGATCAGCGGTGACGAAGACGATATCATCGGCATTATCCGGCGCTTCCCGGCAGTAGCAGGATACGTCCACCCGATCTGCTACAGCCCGGATGCTCGTGATGACTTTGTCGATGTCGGTACCGGCACCTATTCCCACGGTCATGGTGAGCAGGTTTCAAATGTTGCAAAAATGCCCATGATCCCGTTCTGGCCGAGATCGAAAACCCGGGTCTCTTTTCCCTGATACCGGATTCCGAGATTCCTGCTCGCATCTACCTTCCCGATCTCGGCAGCGGTAATACCGGTGGCAGCGAACCGCTCACAGATCGACCGCACGTTCCCGCTTTTCATTGTGAGAACAAAGCCCATGCCGGGATACATCCGCACCCATTGCTCAAAGGAAATCCCGGTCGCGACCAGATCCGGACGTGGTATCCGTTCCAGATCAATCACCGCACCTTTGCCGCTCACTTCCAGGAGCATGCCCAGTGTCCCGATGATTCCCGGGTTACTGATGTCTTTTGCTGCGGTGACCAGGTGCTCCTCTCCAAGATCCTGAAGAAGCCGAATCTGTGCACGTACTGCCTGCGCTGTTTTCATCGTGACCGAGTCCCAGTTCAATGCGCAGGACGGATGAACCCTTCCAGACAGGTCGATAGCAGCCACGATACTGTCCCCAATCTGTGCGGTATTACTGTATATGACAGAATCAAGCCGTGCAGACCCCAGGATCGCAACATCGATCACACTGTAGGGCGTGTCCGGGTGCAGATGTCCGCCAACGATGGGGACACCGAACTGGGCCGAAGCAAATGCCATCCCGCGGGTGACTTCATCCCGGATCCGTTCATCCGAGATAGAGAGGACGTCAACGAGAGCGATCGGTCTTCCTCCCATAGCAGCGATGTCATGCACATTCACGAGGATCGAGCAGTAACCAGCCCAGAAAGGATCCGCCTCCATGAGCCGGCTCCAGATCCCGTCTGCAGCAAGGAGAAGAGCTTCGTCCCCGTGACGGATGACAGCGGCATCTTCCCCGAAGGAGGCGATCACATCCGGTGCATCGATGCGCAATGCCCGGATCATTTCCCCTATCGGGTGTTTCCTGGTAACTCCCACATATTCACGCACCGATTTCGCAACAGAATCGATGGTGCAGTCGTCAGCCACGCCGGTTCCCCGTAGCAGAATTATCCGCTCTCATCAGAGATAATGTATTTGGATAGTGATGGAGCGTCGGAGACACGAAAAAAGGGACACGTATTACCGGTTATTTATGCAGAGGTGTAAACGATACTTCAGGAGATGGCTAGGATCATGCCCATTCCTCGTCAGTCCTCACCCGGGCCATCCGTTCCATGGGAATCACGAAAATCTTCCCGTCCCCATGCTTTCCGGTACGGGCGGCACGGCATATGGTATCCACGACCGTGTCAACATCCCGGGATTCGACGACGAGATCAATTTCAACTTTCGGCAGGTCATCAACCTGGATGAAGCTGCCCCGGAATTCAAGGGCTATACCTTTCTGTTCGCCCCTCCCCCGTATTTCAAGCGAGGTCAAGGGGATAATGCCCTTGTTTTCCAGTGCCTTTTTTACCCGGTCAAACCGTTCCGGGCGTATGATAGCCTGTACCATTTTCATTTTTTGTACCCGACCTTGTCTGCTTTGTCATCCTGTTTCATTCCTTATTGAACCCGTAACAGGGTGAAATCTTCACAAACCGCGTATAGGGAGATCCCCCGGGAATGGTATTTCACACATTCCACGGAAAGACCGTCCCGTCGCCCGTGGACACACCTGCAGCAGCATTCAGCGAAACGCAGATCCGGCGGAGGATCGTGAGAATAGGAACTCAGGGCCGGCATCCACTCGTCTTCACCGTTTTTTGTGTCACATGCAAATTCCTGCGTTATACCATTCCTCCAATCTATCATTCATGCAGAGCCTGTAATTTCGTCTTGACCCGATCAGAAACCCGATACTCCGGCATAAACGGGTAGCATGTGTGCCGGATTATCTCATCGATGTCATCGTCGGTGATCCCGAAATTCTGGTGGTTTAATACTTCATGGTGCACGAGGTTTCCGCAATGTCTGCCTGTGCGGCAGAGCTCAGGAATCTCCCGTGACACCCGTACCCAGTAGAAGTACTCACCAACAAGAACCTTCGTTTCCTCAGGCGAGCCCCCCTCTATGCTGCCCTCCCGTGAATCCCATTCCGGTGAGGGATGAAAGAGCCATTCCAGTTCTTTCTCCCCCTGCTCTTGTCCAGCAGAATTATTCCGCATCAATTTTATCGGAGCAACCGATCGGCCGGTCGATCCGTTTTCCGCGACTGCCATGTTTTCCACCCTCCCCAGAGTTCTCTCACGCTCCCCGAAAACGATGAGAAAAAGACGTCGTTTTTTCGGAAAGATACCCGAGCATCGCATTCCTGAAGTGTCCAAGAGCTGCAGGCCGACGGGATACACCGCCAGCCCTAAGAACCTAAGACATTCCCTTACGGTAGAACCGCCCGGGCCCCCGCTGCGGGGATAGAAGGAAGTAGCTTTCCATTCTATTTAAAATTTTCCATCTACTGAACCCGGGTTTACAGTTTATGTAATCCGGCGCTCCATGATCTCCTGTGGACTGGGTGGAGAAATACCGGCCGGCACGACTGCAGGATCTCGTTGGGAACACGACCAGTCTCCGGCAGATGGCGGAATGGGCCCGAACGTGGACTCCTGCGAGCAGGCCGCTTCTCCTGTATGGAAAACCTGGCACCGGTAAAACCTCCAGCGCGCTTGCCCTTGCCCGGGATATGGGGTGGGAGGTTGTGGAGCTGAATGCAAGCGACCAGCGAACCAAGGCGGTCATTGAGCGAGTCGCCGGAAACAGCAGTACCACGGCAAGTCTCACCGGAGAAGGAAAAAAACTGATTGTGATTGATGAAGCGGATCATCTGCATGGGACGGCAGACCGCGGAGGCGCTAAGGCGATAATCGATGTACTACAACGCTCCCGGCAGCCGATCATTCTCATCGTCAATGATCTGTACGGCATCCCGCCGGAATTAAAAAACCGCTGTGATCTTGTCCAGTTCCGGGCCCTGCAGGCACGGTCCATCGTTCCGCGTCTTAAATTCATCTGCATGGCCGAAGGGATCCGGTGCGGGGAAAGCGCCCTTGGCGAGATTGCCGAGAGTGCCCGGGGAGATGTTCGCGCTGCCATCAACATGCTGCAGGCATCAGCGATCGGGAAGGATCTTGTCGAAGTGCATGATATCCACAGCTCCCAGAAGGATGAGCGTTCAACGATCTTTGATCTGATTACCGCATTATTCCGGGGTGCACGGGACGAAGACCTTCTCGCCCGATCCGCAGACATCGGGGATGCACCCGACTCGATTCTCCAGTGGCTGGAAGGCGCAATTCCCCTTATCCCCGATCCCGGTGCCCGTGCACGGGCATACCGATCCCTCGCCAAAGCCGATGTTCTGCTCGGTCTGACGTACCGGAGACAATATTTTCTCCTCTGGCGCTATGCCCAGGGACTGATGATTCTCGGCGTAGCCGATGCAGCGGGAGGACGGGGAATCCATGGGCGGATCCAGCCGCCGGCACGATGGCAGAAAATGGGCCAGTCGCGCCGGCAGAAGGCCCTCCGATCTGTCCTCCTGAAGAAACTCTCCGGCGCCATGCATATGGACCAGAAGACGTTTCGCGAAAGTTACCTGACTCCCGTTTCCCTGTTTATCGAGCGAAACCCAAAGCTGTACGCCCTCGAATTGCAGCTGGACACCGATGAACTCGCGTATTTCACCCATAACCGCGATCAGGCTTCCGCGATCATGAAAGAGCTTTCCTCAAAGCCGAAAAAAAAGAGTGTTGCTCCGGAAGAACCGGCAGAAAAAAAGGAGAAGCGATCGGCTGCTCAGTCATCTCTTTTCGATGGGTTCTCCCGTACGTGATAGCGGTGGAGGACCACGCCGCAGTCAATCAGTTCGCCTCCATCGCCGTAGAGTTCAAAACCGAGATGGTAGACCAACAGATCGCACTGCAGTTCCTGGCTCAGCCGGATCATTGGCGGAACCATCTCAATCGCAGGACGGACGGCATAGAGCAGGTCTGCGGCTTCGTACAGGGACCGGTCGGGAGAGAAAATATCATCGATGCATGTGGGTATACCGGGTTCTTCGGGCATCGGCTTGATATCGGTGCACCGTACGCCAACCCCTGACCGGCGAAGAAGCCGCGCGACATCAAAATTTTTTCCTACGCCGATTTCTACTGCATTCCGGTAATTACGGCTGATATAGGTTCCAATCAGCAACTCAATACGTTTATAGGCGTCCATTGCACACTCTAAGATAATGGGGATCACTATATTTTGGGATCGTTCTGCCCCGCAGGGACTACAGCTCCCGGCGGCCCGTACGATATCCATGATCCTCGCAGCGCCGGTCGATGTGCAGGAAAATACGGTCTTTCTCAACGGTTTCGATACCGTAAGAAACCAGTGCGACGCCGGCATGATCCTCAACCGCATGCAGCTGTTTGTCAAGAGACATCACTGCACGGAGCCGATCTTACTCGTTATCCAGCAGGATCTGTACACACCGGGCACAGACTTTGTCTTCGGGCTCGCCCGCAATGCTGCCGGCGCAGCGGTGCTCTCGGTGGCACGTCTGGACAACCGGTACTATGGACGTACCGCCGATGACGCAGAACTCGTGGACCGGATCGCAAAAGAGGGAGCACACGAGGTCGGGCATCTGCAGGGACTCCCCCATTGCAACGACCCGGAATGTGTAATGTTCCAGCCGAGGACGCTGGACGAACTGGACCGGAAAAGAAAAGCCCTTTGTCCGACCTGTCTGGCACTCAAACAGACACTACTGTCGTCCGGTTCGTCTTCCTGAGATTAGGCCGGATTGGATTATTTCTCTGGAGAACCGACGGCTTCCTGTTGGCCGCCACTTTGTTTTTTCTTTTCGATTGTCTCCAGAGCGGCCCGTACGGTTTTCTGCACGTCCGGATCCGGGTCCTGAAGGGCGGCGGTAAGGGCTTCCGTTGCACCGGGATTCCCGATAGATCCCAGTCCCCATGCCGCATTTTTCCGGACGTCCTTCTTTTCATCGCGCAAAGCGACAATGAGGGCATCAACAGCTCGTGGATCCCCTATCCTTCCCAGGGCCCATGCCGCTCCACGGCGGAGCCAGTGCGTCCCGGACTGGAGCGCTCGGATTAGCGGCTCGACAGCCCTGGGGTCGCGGATCTTCCCGAGTGCCTCTGCAGCCTTCCACTGCACGTCCTCATACGGGTCGGAAAGGGCATGGACAAGGGCATCAACTGCACGGGGGTCTCTACGGTCTCCGAGCAGCTCCGCTGTTTTCCAGCGGGTGGTGAGGTCCCTGTGGTGCAGAAGTGCGATCAAAATTTCGAGCTGTTCGTCAAACGCATCGCTTTCCGTTTCCGCAGGGACTGGAGTATCGCCGTTTCCCATTCCTGAACCCTCACGGAGGGGTTGGTTTCCCATGCGAATAAGGATTGTGCATTTCAGACCGGGCCTGGGACTACAGACTAAATGACTTCGCCCCTTTCAGGACTTCAAGGCTGACATCCATATTTTTTACTGAATGGGTGAGGATGCCGAGGCTGAGCACATCAAGGTCAAGAGCGGCATAGGTGGCCAGGTTTGACGCGTTGATCCCGCCGCTTGCCTCGAGAATCACGTTATTCCGCAGCCCTCTGGACTCCAGTTCCCCGAGAGTTTTCTTCATAAGGGCCGGAGGGACGTTATCAAGCATCACGATGTCTGCTCCGGCCGCAGCTGCACGCACAGCATCTCCGGCGGTACTCACCTCTACTTCAATTTTCCGGTATACCGATGCCACCCTGACTTTGCGGATAGCTTCTTCGAGCGGTACAAGGGCAAGGTGATTATCCTTGATCAGGAACATGTCCGATAAGCCCGTCCGGTGCGGCTCTCCTCCCCCGATTGCAACCGCCTTTTTGTCCAGCAGCCGCATGCCGGGGCAGGTTTTCCGGGTCGCCGCTATCCGTATATCAGGATTTATCCGGTGGGCTGCGTCGACGAATTTTCTCGTCGTGCTTGCGATCCCACTCATTCTTCCGATAATGTTCAGTGCTGTTCGCTCAACAAGCAGTATCGCGGCGGCATCTCCTGCAAGTTCCATGATCGCCGTTTCTGCTTCGACCTGTTCGCCATCATGCCGGGAAGAAACGACCTGTGCCCCGAAATGGGAAAATAACATACCGCTTTCCGTAAGGCCGGCGATGATTCCCGCTTCGTTCACTGTGATTATTGCCCGGCACTCTTTACCACCGGCAAGAATTTCTGATGTGATATCCCCGGCCGGGGCATCCTCGGTAATGAACCGGATGAGTTCAGTAATATGCACTTTTATGTCCCCGGTATCCCTGTGGATTCGCAAGTATTTTAACCGCTCTTCTTTTCGATACCGGGATACGTCATGGCGTCCGGTGTCCGGGAGCAATTATGAAAAAAAGAGATCGTCGTGGAGGCTGGTCCCGTATCTCACGTCCCTACAACCAGGGGCTCCTCGAGGTTACGCAGGAGCGTAAGGATGGAAAGGGCGGCCATGTAGCTGGTCGCCGGGTTGTCGGGACTGGGGACGTTGCGGACACGGATATACACATCACCGAATTCGCCTTCGACAAAGATTTCGTGAATGTTCCGGTCAGTGGCGGGATCTGCCCAGATCTCCACATCTGCTTCCCGTCCTGCAGCAAGTCCCAGGGCGATGGCGACGTTGATATTTTTCGGGAACTGGCGGATACAGTCGTTCGCTTTTCCCTTAAAAATGAGCCGTCGCTCCTCCCCTGCCTGTACCCCAAGGGAGCCGGGATTTTTTGTGCTGACGAGAGAAAGACGGTCGATCCGGGAGATCTGCCCGATTTTAATATTGTCCAGGCCAAGGATCGCCCCGCTGGGTATGCGTATCTTCTTCTTATGCGCGCGTGCTGCGCCGATGAGACGATCACGGAATTCCACATCGGCGAGGGCTCCGACACTCAGCACAACCAGGTCTTTCCCGTGCGAGAGGACGTCCTCGCCATAACGGTACACCGCGTTCACGGAGGCTGCTTCCACGACCAGATCGAAATCTTCCTGGATAAAAGAGGCAAAATCGGAAAATACTTTCCCCCCGGATATTTCGACAAGCTCCTGTGCACGACCCGGAATCTTGTCAAAGAGGGCGACGATTTCAAAACCCTGCCTGTGTTGCGCTATAATATGCCCAACATTGCCGCATCCGAGCAGTCCGATCCGAAGCATGCGTGTACCTGATCTCCCGTGACAGGCAAAGGTGAATGGATTACCGATACTGCCTGAAGGATTATACAGGAATTTTGCGTGCGCAGGTAAAACTTTTTGGAACAGTGTTCACTCGCGAAAATCCTTGCATATCAGATATTTTTGCAACCCAATCCTGCAGGGATCACCTGCAGAAACCGTTGCGATCGTGAGAGCGTCCGGGAGCGGCACAACGTTGAACTGGCAGGCGGATGCGTGTACATACACTATTTCAGCCGATTTTTTCATGCCGGTGATGCATTATATATACTACTCTTTGGGAGGCATCCGGGTAACGTGGACACCTTCCAGCCCCTGATCCCGATGACAACTCTCTTAACGACCCACACCCAACTACCGAAGGAGCAGCATATGGACGTAATCGAAGAGGGCTTTTCCCTCATCATGGAAAAAATAAAGGAATCCACCGGAATGCGTGAGGAACTGGCAAAGGAAGTTGCGGCTCATGATGTAGAGCTCCTGCAGAAGATGGGAGAGATGGCCGCCCCGATTGTGCAGAGGATTGGGCTGAACATGCTCCAAAAAGGAAAACAGGACACCCGGAGCGAGATCTACGATGCGCAATACTTCAAACAGAAAATGATTGTGCTGGGCAAGACCGAACCCATGGAATTTCGTCCGGATGATTCAAGCAAGAAAATTGCCGACCAGTTCTGTGTCCTTGCCGATGATAAGAAATTTTACGAACTGATGTATTCTTCCAATGGATTTCTCATCGATACGTACCTCAATCCTCTCTCCCCGGCAGAGGCGATCGCATCTTACGGGTACGAGGTGATGTTCATGCTGTATCGCGCGATGCGCGACTATATGCTGGAAGAAAAAGAACTTCTCGACGCGCTGGAAAAAGTGCTGGCATTCTTGTTCCAGGACGAAAAAAACAAAAAGGAAAGCTGACAGGCGCTTCTGGGTACAGAGATCTCTATCTTTTTTCGTTTTCCTTCCACCCGAAGATGGGGATCATAGGTTTCAGGAGATCTTTTTCATTTGACCCGAGTGCTGAGAGCGTATAGGTCCGCATATATTTTCCACCCTGCGCATTTTCGAAATTCACCACCGCTTTGGCTTCCGATACCATCGACGGAAGAGCGATCTCGTGCTCATCATCCGGTGCAAGGGCAGGAATATCAAATTCCAGATTGAGCGGGACGAGTGCGATATGGATCTTTTCTGCAGACGCATTCCCGCGGTTCACGAGGATAAGTCCCTTTGCGTCTTCCCGCAGCCTGCAGACAACGTCCGGATACCCTTTTGTCTCCCGCATGATGGAGAACGACATCAGAAGGATGATCATCAGGATGATGAGGATATACCCGGCAAAGACGAATTCGCTCTGAACGGCGTAGAGCCACAAGGTCGCTACGACGGTGAGAATAAGTGCCCCGAGAATCGCGAACAACCGGCTCTTATCCATACGAGCTCTGGGTGAATGGGCTATAAAAATGATGTGCAATGGGCCCGGTGTGGTTCGAACACACGACCTCCCGGTTATCAGCCGGGCGCACCACCTGGCTATGCTACGGGCCCGCGGAATATCTTCTATGAAATAGTGCACAGGAGTTTTTATAAGTTGTCGATCCTGCAGAGAGAGACGGTAGCGACCCAAAACCATTTCATCGGTATGGAAGCATCATGTACTGAGAGGCGGACGCATGGAGAAGCGGTATCTCCTGGGAAATGAGGCAATTGCCCACGCATGCCTGGAATCATCCGTTGACTTTGTCACGGGATATCCAGGCACACCTTCTTCTGAAGTGATCGATACGCTGCGGTCACACGGACCAACAGATTTCTATCTCGAGTGGTCGGTGAATGAGAAAGTTGCCTTTGAAAACGCCCTGGCTGCGGCATGGTGCGGACAGCGTGCACTATGCACGATGAAACACGTCGGTCTGAATGTCGCATCGGACCCGCTGATGACGAGCGCATATACCGGTATCACGGGAGGATTTGTCGTGATGAGTGCAGACGATCCGTTCGCCCACAGCTCCCAGAACGAACAGGACAGCCGGTGCTATGCCCGCTTCGCCCGCCTTCCCTGTCTGGATCCTCATGGAGTACAGGAGGCGCACGACATGATCCGGGATGCATTTTCTCTCTCCGAGGAACTCGGACTGCCGGTGTTATTCCGTCCGACGACCCGGATCTGCCACTCCAAGAGCGACGTGGTACTCGGGGAAGTGGGTTCAGAACACCGGAAAGGGGAGTTTGTACGGGATCCTGCGAAATACGTGGTCATACCTGCCCATACCCGCGTTCTTCACCGGAAGCTGAATGAAAAGCAGCCTGTTATTGTGAAGACTCTCGCACAACGCGGGTACAACGATGCCGAAATACGGGGAAAGACCGCGGTGATCGCCGGTGGCATCAGTGCGTCATATGTCCAGGAAGTGATCCCCCCCGATGTATCCTGGGCACGGGTCGGAGCGTATCCGGTAGACGAAGAGTGGCTCCGGAATTTTGTACGGCAGCACAACAAGGTCCTCGTGATCGAAGAACTCCATCCGATCATTGAAGAAGCGGTACGTGAAATTGCCGGAAAGACGGTGATCCATGGCAAGAAAGACGGGTTTACACCCTGGGAAGGAGAATTGAACCCGGCTTCTGTCGCCGAAATATTCGTGAAGGCCGGTTATCTCGCATCCTCCCCGTTCCGAAAACCGGGAACTGCCGACATGACGCTCCCCTCCCGTCCTCCCATTCTCTGCGCCGGATGCATGCACCGCGCTACATTTTATGCCATCAAGAAGGTTTTTCGGGACGCCGTATACCCCAGCGATATCGGCTGCTATACGCTCGGCCTGCAGCTCGGAGTCGTGGACACCACGATCTGCATGGGAGCATCCATTACCGTTGCATCCGGGATCAATCATTCCGGAGATGAACGGGACGTGGTGTGCACCATAGGAGACTCCACGTTCCTCCATACCGGAATTTGCGGCCTTCTGAACGCCGCTTACAACGGGGCAGACATGACCGTCGTCATCCTGGATAACCGGGTGACGGCAATGACCGGCCACCAGCCGAATCCAATGAGCGGAAAACGGGCACGGGGAGAGCCCAGCGTCCCGATCTCCCTTGAGGCGATCTGCAGGGCATGCGGTGTACAGTTTGTGGAGACCGCCGATCCGTATGACCTGACGGATTTGATTGAAGTTCTCCGCCGGGCAAAAGACCAGAAGGGAGTCCGGGTGATTATCGCAAAACAACCATGTGTTATTTCAGCCCGCAGGGCCGGGGTGAAACGAAAACCGCTCGCTGTCGATGCGGAACTCTGCACGGGTTGTTCGGCGTGTATACGTTTCGGGTGCCCGGCGATCGAGTTCGATAAGGAGAAGTCCTCCATCGGGCCGCTCTGCAGCGGGTGCGGCGTGTGTGCATCGATTTGTCCGGCAGGAGCTATCGGACCGGAGGGACGGCCATGAAGGAAAGTTACGATATCCTCATCGTCGGTGTTGGGGGGCAGGGAACGATACTCACGTCAAATGTTCTCGGGGAGGCATGCCTTATTGAGGGGAAATCCGTTCGCGGGGCCGAAACCCACGGTATGGCCCAGCGCGGGGGTTCGGTAGAGACGCACATCCGTATCAATGGGGTGCATGGCCCATTGATCCCGGCAGGGGAGGCAGACATCGTGATTGCACTGGAACTGATCGAGGCGCTCCGCTTCCGCCATTACTCAACACCGGAGGGCGTCATGGTCGTGAACCGCGAACTGATCGTCCCTGCATCCGTCTATGCAAAGAAACTGGAAGTCCCGACGATGGAAAATATTCTGGAGCGTCTTTCTGACAGCAAACCCTGTGTGATTGACGCAAATGCTCTCGCCCTTCAGGCAGGCAGCGCCCTTACCCAGAATATAGTCATGGTCGGTGCCGCCTCCCGCTACCTCCCCCTCAGTGAACATGCCCTCCGGGAAGCAGTACGCAGGTGTGTTCCGGAAAAGACCATTGACGTGAACCTGGCTGCGTTCGCACTGGGCAGAGATGCCAGTGCATCCTGCCGATGACGGGATCGCTCGGACCGTTCGCCCTCGATGAGGTCTACCTGGGGGACTCCCTTCAGTTGCTGCGTGAAATTCCACCGGAATCGATCGACCTCATCATTACTGATCCGCCGTTCGGTATCCGTTTTCGTGCGCAACGGGAAAATTATAACCGCACCGGTGCCCGTGTTCTCGAAGGATACCAGGAGATCGATGCAGGGCACTATGGGGAATTTAGCGGTCAGTGGATACAAAAAGCGACGGACACCCTCACCAGCACAGGAAGCATGTATGTCGTTTCCGGCTGGAACGGGTTAAAAGAAGTTCTCGCCGCCCTGGACAACGCCGGGCTGACAACGGTTAACCACCTGATCTGGAAGTACCAGTTTGGCGTATTCACGCGGAGGAAATATGTCACCAGCCATTACCACATCCTCTTCGCCGTCAAAGATCCGCGCCGGTACACCTTTAACAAGATTCACCATTATCCCGAGGACGTTTGGGAGATTAAACGCGAATACTGGACCGGAAAAATAAAAACGCCCACCAAGCTTCCGGAGGAACTGGTGGAGAGGATCCTGTTGTATTCCAGCAATCCCGGAGATATTGTTCTCGATCCGTTTCTTGGGTCAGGAACCGTCGCTGCGGTGAGTAAGCGCCTGGGACGAAGATTCCTTGGATTTGAGATCGTTTCCGACTACCATGCTTTCGCACGGCGACGCATCAGCGGAACAATTGCATCAGGTCCCGAAGAAAAAAGCAGGAGCGCTGAGGGAGGGAATTGAACCCTCGAGAGGCAAACGCCCCACAGGCTTTCCAGGCCTGCGCCTTACCGCTAGACTACCTCAGCAAAATGTCCCAGAGTATTAGGTTCCCTGTTTCTTTAATGCTACGGTACAGGTCACTGCGTCGGAGATTGGATCTTGGAGCGTTTCTTCCATGCGCGCCGGTACGTGCCGGTACGCATGAGAACAACCCGCGGGGCAATCACCAGGCCATTCTGCCCGGGAATCACCGATGCCGAAGAGATGAGTGCTTCACCGAGGCAGACCACGTCCCCGCTGCCCGTGACAACGAGGACGGTGTCTCCCTTACGGAATGATTCCATAGTAAGAATCCCAACGCCCGCGAGCACCGCACCATGGCACACGGCATCAACCGCAGTATCCCGGATAGTCACACGGGGAACTCCATGGACCGCCTCCTGCACCGGTACAATCATGCTGCGTAAAGGAGCAGAAATTCCTTCCTGCGCCGCCTGTGCTGCGTCCCGCAATTCCTGCAGGGAATGGGCATCCTTTTCGGAAAATCCCCCGGAACGCGTGCGTCGCAGTTCCTGCATGTGGGCGCCGCACCCGAGGGCAAGACCGACGTGATGACAGAGACTCCGGATATACGTTCCGGCATCACATTGCACGCGTATCAGGACATCCCGGTTGCAGATCTCCAGGACATCGATGATCGATATGGTACGGATGCGGAGTGTCCGTGCGACAGCACTTTTTTTCGGCGGACGCTGGTAGATCCTGCCCGTGAATTTTCCTACGATTTCCCGCACTTTCGCCGGATCCACATCGGCATGCAGCCGCATCATGCAGATATACTCTTTTTCCGTCGAAAGAAACAATGGAGCGAGGCGCACGGCAGGGCCCAACATGACCACGAGGACCCCCGATACACCCGGATCCAGGGTGCCGGCATGGCCAACCGGAAGGTCCACGATCTCCCGCACCCACGCTGCAACCTGGTGACTCGTCGGACCCCGCGGTTTATCGATGACAACGATACCAGGGCTGCATACATCCCGGGGTTCCACCATCAGCATTCCCCACTGTGCTGCGGGTGCAGATTTTTCCTCTCGATGAAGCGGTTCAGTGCTTCCAGGCTGCCGGCAAGGGAGCCATTTCCCACGACCGCCGGATTCATGCCACTCTCCTGCATCATACGTGCAGTATTTTCACCAATAGCGATCAGGAGCAGGTCGCTGCGGTTCTCCCAGACCGCTTCCCTGAATGAGAGCGAACTCGTGAAGAGTACTGCATCCACACCTTCGAGCGGGAGTCTGTCATGGGTTGGCCGGAGCGAGTAACAGCGGATTTCGATTGCCTCCCCTCCCGCATCCCGGATACTCTGAGCCAGGCCGTCATCGGGTACATCCGCCCGGGGGATTCCAATCCTTCGTCCCCGGACCCATTCTCCGAGATACGGAACAAGGTCGCGGGAATAGAACGAGGGAAGAATTTCAGCATGCACCCCTCCTTTCTCCAGCGCCGCTGCTGTCTGGGGACCGATAGCAATCAGACGGGGATGTTTCTTCAGCCGGGGAGCTATTGCACGAGCTGTTATTGCGCTGGTAAAGAAAATCGCCTCAAAGGATTCTTTTTCCACGGCAACAATGAATTCCTCCACCTTTTCGCGGTGAAGAATAGCGGTAAGGGGAGAGACCGTCACGCAGGTGTGACCATAGCGGGCACAGAGCTCGCGGTCCCCTTCTTCCTTCCCCGGCACCCGGGTGATGGCAATTCTCACCGTGCAGCACTCCCATATCCCAATAGCATATTCCGTATCAGATCTGGACACGCAGGAGATATACTCTTGGCTGGCTTCGAAACACAGGATCAGCTCATTTCCTCAGGCTCCGACGTTTCCCAATTGCCGGAGTGTCCACGCGCATGCAGCTCCTCGTGCAGGATAAGGGAGAGATCTGCAATGTCAGGCAATCAAATCGCATTTTATATCCATCCTCCCTTGGATAGCTACTGGACAACAGATGCTTGCAGTCCTTGCAGGAACTCTCGCCGGTGTTGCGCTCGGAACCATCAGCGGTCTCGTACCCGGACTGCACGCGAACACGCTGGCGGGTGTGCTCCTCGCCTTTGACAGCGCATTGCTGCCGGTGTTTGGCCCTGAAATACTCGCAGCGGTGCTTTTTGGCGCTTTGATCACTCACAGCTTCCTGGACATTATTCCGGGAACGTTCCTCGGCGTTCCCAGTGCCGATACGCCTCTTGCAATCCTCCCTGCCCACCGCCTCTGCATGGCAGGGCTCGGGCAGGAGGCGGTGCGACTCTCTGTCCTGGGATCCGCAATGGGCGTCGTAATCGGGGTGCCAGCAGCGATTCTGGCCCTCTATCTGATGCCCGCACTGCAGCCGGGTATCGACTGGGGAATCGGCATACTGGTCATCGCAGTCGCAGGGTACCTTATCGTGACGTCCGATGCACCAGGATGGTCGCTCTCGATATTTTCACTGTCCGGTCTCCTGGGGCTGTTTTGTTTCCGCTATTCGTACCTGTCCTGGAATACCCTCGGGGAAGGATCAGTGCTTATGCCGCTTCTCTCCGGTTTATTTGGTATCGCGCTGCTCTCACGGGCCGGGGCAGGAAAATTTCCTGACCAGCGCTTCACGGGTACGGGCGTCAGTACCCGGCAGATTGTGCGCTCGACCACGGTCGGGAGTATCGCGGGTGGCCTCGTCGGGTGGCTCCCGGGGCTCTCCAATGCAACGGCAAACGCCGTTCTTACCCCGTTTATCGGGACTGAGAACCAGGAACGGTGTTTCATCGCTGCAACCGGCGCAGCGAACACCGCGAATGCACTTCTCGGCCTTGCTGCCTTTTACGCACTGGAAAGAACAAGGAATGGAGTGATGGTCGCGATTTCGATGCAGGAAATACCTCCGTTCGGAACACTTCTGTTTGCCGGCTGTGTGGCGGCCTGCTGCGCGTACGGGATTGCTGTCGCCGTCGCCGGCAAGGCAGGAAAATTTAACGGCATCGACGTCAAAAACCTCAATATCGTCGTTATCGGGATTATCACGGCACTCAGCATCCTCCTGTGCGGACCCTTCGGCCTCCTGATTCTCTGCCTGGCAACAGCTATCGGATATGCCCCGGCACTGTTAAACCTGCACCGTGTTTCCTGCATGGGTGCGATCATGGTCCCTCTTATACTTTCTTCGTTTGGATTACTGTCATGGTAGGAGGCCTGAACCTTTTTGTCCTGATGGTCTGCATGCAGGTGGGGAACCGTGTACCGATACTGGTTTGGTGACATTGAAGACAGGGAAAGCAGATCCTGTGTACGCCTGAGTGGGGGAGAGACCGTATGGATTACACGTTTTTTCCAGGTTATCAGTAACACCATACCAATTCCTCCGGCGGAATGGGAGGATGCAGCACAAGCCGGCATTGTCCGCACAAGGGAAGAGTACCTTCATTATCTCCGAAAAATCTGCATCTGCGGCACACAGGCACAGCTTGCAGAGCGCACGCAGCGTTCGGACCTCGTTCTCATTGAGATGGTTCGGGGGCTTGACGAGATAGACCGGGTCCTGAACCGGCTCCAGGAACGTGCGCACGACTGGTCCCTGTCGTTGAATCTCCACTATCCGCCCGGGACTGCTCCTGGCTGGGTTCAGGATGGAACTAATGCCGCATTCACCCGGCCGGGCAAAGCGCTTGAAATCCTCCAGAATGAGATCCAGCGCCTGCAGGAGGCCCGGAGATCGTTTGCGAAAGAAGTGAGGGCAATGGCTGAACAGGTGCTTCCCAACAGCAGCGTGCTGGTCGGGGGCCTCGTGGCAGCCCGACTGTTATCTGAGGCTGGCGATCTTCCGGCACTCGCCAGAATGCCTGCGAGCACGCTGCAGGTCATCGGAGCCAGAAAAGCGCTCTTTTCCCACCTGCAGACCGGAACATCTTCGCCCCGCCATGGGATCATATTTCAGGATAAAAAGATCCATAATGCACCCCGGCGGCAAAGGGGAAAAATGGCGAGGACCGTGGCGTGCGCTGTCGCGAGAGCGGTAAAACTGGACTTTTTCCGGGGCGAAATGGTACCGGAATTCCTGAGCGATGCCCGGGCGAGAATCGCAAAAGCACGGGGCGGGAAATGATCTGGGCAGGGGAAATCCTTGTTTCACCCGGAAAGCCTGCGGCTGGAGAACGTGCTGTCAATGGCTGCCGGGTATGGGACCCGTCGAGAAGCAAACTTGCGGCCTTGTACCATCTCGGAGATGGACCGGATCTCATCGCAACAATGCGGGTGCTCTATCTTGGTGCTTCGTACGGCACAACGGTTTCCCACGTCGCTGACTATGTCGAAGTCGTTTACGCCGTTGATAGTGCTTCCCGCCCGATGCAGGACCTTCTCCGGCTGTGCTCTCATCGAAAGAATATTATCCCTCTTCTCGCCGATGCGGCACACCCGGAGCGATATATGGCACTGGTGGAAAAGGTGGATCTTGTGTATCAGGACATTGCCCAGCGGGACCAGGCAGGGATCGCGATAAAAAACCTGCATTTTCTCCGGCCCGGGTGCTCCTGTATCCTCATGCTGAAAACCCGCAGTATCGATGTCAAACGTCCGCCGGCAGAAATCTGCGCAGAAACTGTGCAATGGCTCAGTCCCTTTTTCCGTTCCGTCGCGACGACCTGGCTGTTACCGTACCATCAGGACCATGCAGCGATTGTCTGCGAAGGGCTCATATAATAGATCTTCCCACAATCCGGCAATGCGCCGGTATTTCTTCAACCCGTTCACCATGTTGTTGTTCCTCGCACTTGTGGTGCTCCTCATCGTCCTTGTGCCCCTGCTTCTCTTCGGTATCATCGGTACTGCTCTGGTCAAGCTTGGGTTTTCCGCCCTCCAGGTTCTCCTGATTCTTCTCCTTACGCTCATCGGCAGTTTCATCAATATTCCTCTGACTACAATTGAAAGCAGGCCTGAGATCATCGAATCCGACTATGCACCATTTTTCGGGATGCTGTACCGGATTCCGATCGTCACAACAACTACCGTGATCGCTATCAATGTCGGAGGAGCACTCATTCCCCTTGGTATTTCCCTGTACCTCATCGGCACGACGGCAATTATCCCGGAAAGCTGGGGAATGGTCATCCGCATCCTGATAGGTATATTGGGAGTGACGATAGTCACAAAGCTGCTTTCACGCCCGGTGCGGGGACTTGGCATCGTAACACCGTTTTTCCTTCCCCCGATTGCTGCGTTGATTGTGGGACTCATTCTCGGCGCCGGACCGGGCATCGATGCGGCAATTATCGCGTACGTAAGCGGGACGATTGGTACACTAATCGGGGCAGACATCCTGAATCTCAACCGTATCCGTGAGCTGGGAGCGCCCATGGTCAGTATTGGTGGTGCAGGAACCTTTGACGGCGTCTTTCTCACCGGTATCATCGCTGCATTCCTCGCCTGATATCTGATATGGGGTGGGTATGGCAGGGGTTCATTCAACCCCGATCCACGTTATCCGGACTTACGGCAGGAAAATCGTAGCAGGGTTATTGGGGATATCGACATTGAGCAGAAATTCGAAAAAAAGAAAGAATAGCCCGGAGCAGATTCGAACTGCTGTCGCGGGATCCAGAGTCCCGCATGATTGACCGCTACACTACCGGGCTGAAAATGCGCATAGGATATATTTCCCTGACCTCATTAACCTGACGATTTTCCGACGTTTTTCCCCTGTTTCTCGTGCAGTTTACCGTCAGAGTCCAGCCTTTCCGGTCACCAGCCCTTACACTTCTTGCAGATTTCGCACACTTCTTTCACTGGCTGGATTGTATCCCCGTTCTCACAAAAAGGCGGGATATCCGCGACATCCCGTTTGTAATAGATATGAGGCACGAGTGAAATGTGCGTATACGGTCCACAGGGGACTCCTATGGTATTAGCAATACTCTGCTGCAGGCGGGAGAGCGCATACATATTCGCTCCTGCTGCACTGAGCATATCATTAGAGCGGAACACCACCTTCATTTGCAGTGCCCCGTCCCGGACCAGGCACTGGACCAGCTGCAGGCAGGGACAGTCCGCAAGAGCCTCGTCAATCACCGGATTCCAGGTAATCGCGATTGCACGCCGGCTTGTAGGAGAAATACGCAGTTTATCGGCGATATAGCGGATCTGGTCGATGTGGACATCCTGTCCGCCCGAGCACAGGCGCTCTCCCCAGTTGAACAGGCGTCCATGGTAGTCGTATTCAAACACAGATGAAGATCCGTTCAGGAGGTTCTCCGCATACCGGTCGAGAAATTTCCGCTGGAATCGGGACCTGCTGCTCGCCATCGGTTCTGCGAGAGGATTTTCCACCCGCATCGCAATCTCATCCCCTTCCACGGTGGCCTCCCCATTCTCTGTATCCAGAATTTTTCCCTTCTCCAGCACCGCTTTTACCGCGAGCTCGTGGGCCCGGGCAAGCGTGGGTGCACGGATGATCCGCATGGGAGGAATGTTGGGAAAGAGAGGATATAGTAATGTTGGAAATACTTCCAACCAGATCGCGACCGCAAGGGGAATGTCATGCTGAGATCCATGACGGGAATGAAACCGGTTCAGTGAGAACAAACATGGCCGGCAATGTCACGATCATAGGGATACACCTTTCTCCGGAAATGCATGAGACGAACTATCAATTCAGTGTTTGAACGGATCTGAGAAGCTCGGTGGCCGGAGCCCGATATTACCGACGCATTTATCACGCGTTCTATGTTTTATGGGATTTCTCTGCGCAACCACAAAAGATATATTAAGCGTTTCACAAATAGTGAATGTATATTCCGTTAATCGGAGTATTGGGCACGGTGAACAGGTATTCGACACATGTCGAATGTCCTGAGTTCGGTCGTGCTCTAATAACCACTGTATTAGGAGGAATCGGATGAAGAGTATGACTAAGGCGATGGTTATTGCCCTCTTTGTGCTCATTGCAGCACTCGTTATTGCAACTCCCGTATCCGCACGGGTGAATGCAAACGTCATTCAGAACGGCAATACCATCTTTGTTTATGAAACAGGATTAGATCTAGCAAACGTCTCTGCAGACATCACGTCGTTGAGACACTACAGTGACTTTACAGCCGGAACAGTGGACAACACTATTTCGGTGGGAAATGTCAACTCGTTCAGTGTGCTGTCCTCTGATGTCGCAGGCATCTATGGCACCTATTATGCATGGAACAACTCCGGACTCTTAAACGGCACTGGCACCTATCGGTATGTCGATATCAAGCTGCCAAGCCTGACCACGGATGTTGTCCTGAATACGTCCCACGTTGACTCGGTCAACGGTAAGAGCATCACCCGGGCAAGCCCGATTGCGTTCAAGATCAGCAACAATGTCGCAGCGGCATTCCCGGCAACTGCTATCCAGACCGTCCAGATCGAAGTCACCACCCCGGACGGCGGTAAGATTACCACCTTCGGCAATGTCGCGATGGGCGCTGTTCAACTGACCGCAAGCCAGATCTTTACGGACACGGTTTCCGGAACCGGAGCAGCAAACGACCTGACCGATGTTTCACCCGGTACCTACACCGCACTGGCGAAGTGGCCATCCACAAGCCCGTTCTACAAGCAAAACGTTGACTCCAACACGGTTTCCTTCACCGTCATTTCGAAGACGGTAAGCATCCAGTCGAACAAGGAATCCGTTGTCCGCGGAAACAACTTCGTCGTCACGATCCAGGGCGAGAGCAACAAGCGCTACTGGGTCTACGTTGAGGACGGAGGCGTTAGTGCAAGCCAGTACCCATTGATTCTTGACGCACAGAGCGGTATCAGCAACACGTTCCCGGTCACCGGGCTCGATGCAGCTGTAACCGATGAGGCAGGCGTCGCCGGTACTGAAGCAAATGTCACCACCACCGCAGCAGGCACCCGCCCGATTGAATTCAACACGACCCCGGCAACCAAGGACAAGTCCTTCACCATCAAGGTCGTGGACCCGCTCGACATCTCCAAGAATGACAACGTAAAAGTCACCGTCGAGAAGGGTAAGGTCACCATCACCGCAGCCGGCACCGGCACCTATTTCCTCGGAGAGGAACTTACTCTTACCGGTACCTGCACGGAAAACAAGACCAATGTCCACCTGTTCATGACCGGTCCGAACCTCGCTACCAA
>JAJRCL010000211.1 GCA_028679035.1 Methanomicrobiales archaeon
CGCTCTTGTACGGGAACAGCTTCTCGTACCCCATCTTTCGTGCAAGATCACCGAAAATCTGCCAGTCGGCTTTAGCTTCTCCCGGGGGATTCACGGCTTTTCTCCACCGCTGGACGCGACGTTCGGTATTGGTCTGTGTGCCATCCTTTTCTGCATAGCATGCAGCCGGCAGCACCACATTGGCAAGCTCCGCGGTCTCCGTAAGGAAAATGTCCTGCACAACGAGGAATTCCAGGTTTTTCAGCCCTTTTTCGACGTGGTGAAGGTCCGGGTCTGAGAGCATCGGGTTCTCACCCATGATGTACATGCATTTCAACTCACCGGGCTTATCGGCGAGGACATTGATCATATCGGTGACTGTATATCCGACCTTACCTTCGGCGATATCCGCACCCCATGCATCCATCATCTTCTTGCGCAGATCCGCGTTCGCTACCTGCTGGTACCCGGAATAGACGTTCGGCAGGCAGCCCATGTCACAGGCTCCCTGGACATTATTCTGGCCACGCAGGGCGTTGACGCCGCTTCCGGGTTTCCCGAGGTTACCGGTCAGCATCTGGATATTGGCGCAGGACTTGACGTTGTCCACCCCGGTCGTGTGCTGGGTAATCCCCATCGAGTACAGAATCGCTGTTGGTTTGTTTTTCGCGATCCACTCGGCAGCGGTGGCAATGTCTTTCGCGGGAATGCCCGTGATCTTCGCGACGTTCTCCAGGCTGTAGGCGTCCTTCATCACGAGGTCCTTCATCTTGTCGAAGTCCTTGGTCCGGGTCGCTACAAATTCCTTGTCTTCCCACCCGTTCCGGATGATATGCTGCATCAGGCCGTTGATCAGTGCGACATCGGTTCCGGAGTAGAATGGCAGGTACAGATCCGATTGTTTCGCAGTTGCGGTGTAGCGCGGATCCGCATAAATTACCTTGGCCCCCTGCATTCTCGCAAGCACGACTTCCCTGCCAATAAGGGGGTGCTGTTCAAATGTGTTGGAACCGATTATGAAGACAGTTTTTGCATTGGCGATATCCGGGATATTGTTCGTCATCGCCCCGGAACCAAACACGGCTGCGAGACCCGCGACCGTGGACGCGTGACACAGACGCGCACAGTGATCGACATGGATCGTCTTGAGGACTGCGCGCGCGAATTTCTGCATCAGGTAGTTCTCTTCGTTGGAAACCCTGGCAGAAGCAAGGCATGCCATTTCCGATGGTTTATAGGACTTGAATTTCTGCGCAACGAGTGAAAGTGCTTCATCCCAGCTGGCCTCAACGAATTTCCCATCTTTCTTGATGAGCGGTTTTGTGAGGCGATCCGGGCTGTGAATAAACTCGTGCGCGTACGTCCCCTTCGGGCACACCTTGCCTTCGTTCACCGGCGATCGTTGGTAGGGCGAAACCCCACTCACCCTGCCGTCTTTTACGACAAGGTTGAAAGTACATCCCGTCCCGCAATAGGGACAGGTAGTCTGTACGTATTTCACATCCATCCGACATCCCTTCGGAATGTTTAAAAATTGTTAAAATGGTATAATAAACCTGTTATCTTTTTCCCACTGCAAGGGAGAGGGCATTCTGCATGCATGTATCTGCTTCGGATTTCTTCCCCATTTTCTTCAGGGTAATCCCTTTATTGTACCAGATCTCGGCATTGCAGGGATCGCTTTCCAGCGCCGAATCGTAACAGGAAACGGCATCTTCAAGCCTTCCCATAACGTCCAGCACATCACCTTTCAGACATAATGCACCGGCACAAACGGGATCGATTTTCAGCGCCTCATCATAGATCTGCAGCGCACGGCTGAGTTCGCCATGGTTCTTTTTCTCGTTTGCCTGTTCGATAAGAATGTGCACGTTGGGGTCAATCATCGTCACAATTCGGTCGGTTCTGTTCATTATTTCCTCCATCACATCGGTTGTCATCTTTCTCACGCCTCCATTTTCCGGCATTGGAATTGTCTCTCTGGTGCTGTCGGGAGTTACGCACGGTCGAATTTCGGGGATCGATATCTGGGCAGAATTTTCAGTAGCATTCGGGGATTCTCGTCGCTCTGGCCGTTTATTGCGTTTTCAGGCTCCATCCCCGGGCCGCCTGGGTGTCGTTTTACAGACCGGAGAGTCTGCACATCTCGTTACACGCCCCTTTCATTTTTCGGGACACATAACGGCCTTGATTGGGGGGGTGGACCTTATGGGCAGGTTGCTCCGTACCGGCCTGCTCTGGTCCGGAGATCAGGTCCCGATTCCTATCGAGGGGCACAGCTCCGTAAAATCCGTATTTTAATAAGTATTTGCAATCCGATAATGCACGGCAACCCTGGCTTGCTAAGACCGCAACTATGTTTTACGGACGATCAGGTCTTTTTCTTACAGATGAGTAGTATCTGCCGGGGATTTTCCGCAGATTCGCTGAAAAAAGAAATGCTTCCCACGACCGGTTGCACACCCGTCGGCGTATTAAAGGAAATCGGAAGGGTTTCTGGATTTTTGCTGCTCCCGGAAAAAATCTTGAGGATCTGGATCCGGAACTCATCGGCGATGAAGGACAGAATAGAACGCCCGGTTATTTTCCCTGGTGCATTCTCAAGCAGCTTTTCTGCTGATTGATTCGCAAAGAGAATCCTACCATCGGAATTCAGGATAAAAACCAGATCAGTTGCATCAAGAACAGCCCGATGAATGGTTGTCGCGATCTGGTTGGAGGTTTTACTGGGACTGCGTTCTTCGGGCAGCCGGATATTCTCCCGGTTGTACCTGCTTTCGTGCACACTTGCCTCGCGTCTCTGCAAGGCATTCTCCCGCGCATTCTCGATCTGCTTCCAATCGGTAATATCGCGGATGGATTCGATGGCACCAATCCTTTTCCC
>JAJRCL010000212.1 GCA_028679035.1 Methanomicrobiales archaeon
ACCATGATGGTGCGGATCCCTGCAACCGATGCCTTTCCAATTGTCTCTTTGACACCGGGACGTGGTGGGTCGTCGAAGCTGATCAGGCCGACACAGGCTAGACCGGTTTCACCTGCGTCAGGCCGGGAATTCATTTCTTCCGGAGAAAAGGGCTTTTCCGCAACCGCAATGACCCGTCTCCCTTCTGCGGCCTCTGCGGCGAGACGTTCCTGCAATGGTGGTGAAGCAGAGGTACAGGCCGCAAAGACCTCTTCCGGTGCACCAGTGAGATACAGCATCGTCTGCCCGGAAAATCGGCGGAGAGTCGCACGGGTCTTTCTCCCGTTGCCAAAATCCCTCTGCCACAGGATCTCTCCTTCATCGGTGGGAACACCCAGTTCGGCCGATTTTTCCCGGAGTGTACGATCCATGGGTGATGAGGAATAGAGCGGGAGGGCGCCCACTGCTGCCTTGACCAATTTTGTCGGATCATCGGCAATGAGTGCGGCTATCTGCATTCGTCCCTGGGTGAGGGTCCCGGTCTTGTCGGTGACGATCACGGTGGTGGTGCCCATGGTTTCGGCAGCCTTGAGTTTTTTTACCAGGAAATTCTTTTTTGAGAGCTGGTAGGCCCCCAGCCCGAGGACCATCGTAATGATGATCGGCAATTCCTCAGGGACGGTCGCGAAGGAAAGGGAAAGAGCGGTGAGCACCATCGTTCGCAGATCATTTCCCCGCAGAAGTCCGATGACCCCGATGGATACGGACACAAATGCAGCGACGTAGACCAGCGTCCCCGCAAGGGCTTTCATTTCCAGCTGAAGACGGGTCCGGGGCGGGCGGATAGCCTGTGCTGTTATGGCGAGTTGTCCGAGCCGGGTTGTTTTACCGGTCGCATTTACTTCGGCATCTCCCTCCCCGCTCACTATAACCGTTCCGGCATACACTGCATCCCCTGCCTGCTTTTCAACAGGGAACGACTCTCCGGTCAGTGCGGATTCGTCCGCCTGCAGGCCAATGGAACGGGTTACGCGGGCATCTGCGGCCACCTTCGTACCTGCCGTGAGTACGAGGAGATCTCCCGGTGCCACCTGAAGGGCATCGATATCGGTGATCTGTCCGTCCCGCAGGACCGTCGCCCTTGGAGAGGTGATGCGTTCCAGTGCGGCGATCGCATTTTTCGCCCGGTATTCATTGTACACCTCTACGAAGACCAGGAGCGTTATGATAAAAATTATCGTGAGGGCGTCAAAGATCTCGCCCCATATACTGTATACGACACCGATGAACAGCAGCAGGAGGATCATCGGCTCGGTTACTTCGTGGCGGGCAATGCTGAAAAAACTGATTTTCTGTCTCCGGTAAATCTCGTTTTCCCCGAATTTCAGCAATGCTTCCTGTGCTTCCGCGGTTGTCAGTCCTGATCGATCCGGCGTCATTGATCCCTGTCCTTTCCGCTATTCCATGATATTAAAGAGAGGGTATTGTGGGTGTTCTGTCGATTCGGGAATGCGTACGCAAACCGCCGATCAATCGCATCCGCCAGGGATGCAGCATCGGAATCGCTTCACACCGTAGCAAACGTGACCTAGCTGTCCGAAGGTATTGACTCATCCCGATCGACCTGTCATAAGGAAAAGGAAAAAATGACTTCGGGAAAGAATTCAGAATTCCGGTCTGGTATAGTCCCGGAGCTTTCCTGCCATCTCCTGAAGGCGCCGGTCCACCAGGAAATTAACGGTGCCCTCTTTGAATCGCCCTTCTTCGTCACGGATTCCTGCGGGTACTCCGGTCAGGACTTCAATTCCTTCATCGATCGAGTGCACCGGATAGATGTGGAATTTTCCAGCCTTTGCCGCTTCCACGAGTTCTTCCTTCAGCATCAGGTTCTGGACGTTACTTGCCGGGATAACGACTCCCTGATGCCCGGTAAGTCCCTTGTGCTTGCACACCTCAAAGTACCCTTCGATCTTTTCGTTGACCCCGCCAATCGCCTGCACCTCGCCCTTCTGGTTCACCGAACCGGTTACCGCGAGAGACTGGTTGAGGGGTAGGTTTGCGAGTGCCGACAGGATCGCATACAGCTCCGTGCTCGAGGCACTGTCCCCTTCGACTCCTTCATAGGATTGTTCAAAGACGAGACGTGCGGAAAAGCTCATCGGCTTGTCCCCGGCAAATTTGTCCGCCAGAAATCCGCTCAGGATAAGTACTCCCTTGGTATGGATCGGCCCCCCCATGCTTGCCTCACGTTCGATGTCGATGATCCGCCCTTTCCCGATCCCGATACTGGCAGTGACCCGCGATGGACGGCCGAAGGCAAAATCCCCCAGGCCGATAACCGAAAGACCGTTGACCTGCCCTACCTTCGTTCCCTCCGTCTCGATCAGGAAGATCCCTTTCGCGATGTATTCCTCGATCTTCTCCTGGATCAGATTTGACCGGTAGGCTCTTTCCTCGATGGCTTTCTGCACGCATGCGGCTGTGGTCGTTGCATAACCTTCCTTTACCGCGTAAAAGCTTGCTTCCCGGACGACATCAGCAACGTCGGCAAACCGGGTCGACATCTTGTTCCGGTCTGCGGCAAGGCGGGACCCGTACTCGATGATCTTGGCAACGGCCGGTCCGTCAAGGTGGCGGAGCCTGGAACTCTGGCAGAGGGCACACAGAAATGCGATATATTTCCGTATGTTCTGGTCATTGCGATCCATGGTGACATCAAATTCGGCTTTCACTTTGAAGAGTTCCTTGAAATCCGGATCCCGTGTATAGAGGAGCTGGTTGATCAGGGGAGTGCCAATCAGGACGACCTTGCACTGCAGAGGAATGGTCTTTGGTTTCAGTCCCTTGATCGAAATAAAGCCCATACGCTCCCCGGGCTCCTCGATCGCAACCTGTCCGGTCTTGAGAACGGTCTTGAGCCCGTCCCAAGCGAACGGTGTGCGGAACAGGTCTTCCACCATCATGACGAGGAACCCCCCGTTTGCCTTGTGGATAGCCCCGGGGGTAATCAGGGTAAAATCCGTTGAGACAACACCGAACTGAACTTCCTTTTCTGCCCTTCCCAGGAGGTTCTGGTAGGTCGGGTTCTGCTCCATGATGACCGGTGCACCGGTCAGGTTCGTGTTGTCCACGAGGACGTTGACGACGTATTTGCGGAAGAGCATCTCCTGCTGGTACATCTGGAACTGCGGAGGAATCTGCTGCTGGGGTTGAACGATCCCAAGAAACAAGGGGAGATTGTTGACAATATCGTCCTGCACGTCCTTGAGATAGGCAAGGATTTCCGGGATATCCGCATATTTTTCCCGCAGACCCTCTGCAAAATTCCCGATCGCATACAGAGCGACCTCCCGGTTAATCTTTTCCACTGATTCCGATCCCTTCGCGTCCAGTTCCCGCATCTGACGGAACAGGGT
>JAJRCL010000213.1 GCA_028679035.1 Methanomicrobiales archaeon
ATCGCCCCACATTCAGCAGCTGATCTGTATCCGGCTCCTTTAACCCTTTGGATTTTTCTGTTCCCCGGGGAGAAATGCGCTGGACGAATCCGCGTGGAACGTCAGGATTATGGTTTCATGGCCGAAACCTGTCTACGCAGGACCCATCTTCAATGCCGGCACACGTGCATCTTCCGGAGGACGATTGATCGCGGAAAAAGACTGTTCGCTCATCATTCCCGCCTACAATGAGGAAGGGCGGATCGGTGAGGTGCTGGAGGAACTCTCTTCTTTTCTGGGCGAAATTCTCTGCGTCTGTGATGGGACGGACCGCACCAGGGAAATTGTGGAAGAGTTCATCACCCTTCATCCGGCGGTACACCTCCGCCTCCTCGCTTTCCCCAAACGGCTGGGAAAGGGTGGTGCCGTCGTGGCAGGAATGAAGGCAGCCACCACACCGTTCGTCGGTTTTATGGATGCTGACGGGTCGACTCCGCTCTCCCAGATGACTCTCCTTTTTACCCAGCTGGAGGACTGCGACGTGGCGCTGGGATCCCGGTGGGTGAATGGGGCGATCATCGGACGAAAGCAGGGACTGGCGAGGAGGATCCAGAGCCGGGCATTCAATCTGACCGTCCGGGTACTGTTCGGCCTTCCCTTCCACGACACCCAGTGCGGGGCAAAAACGTTCCGTGCCGGATCGCTGGTTGCCGTGGTTCCGAAACTTCGATCCATGGATTTTACCTTTGACGTGGAACTGCTCTGGAGGCTCCGAAGAATTGGCTCCCGTATGCGGGAGACCCCCATCGCCTGGGCAGACCGGCGGGGTTCAAAGGTGGAAATGGGGGATGCGGCAGGAATGTTGGTGAGCCTGCTCCGGCTCCGTCTCAGGAACCTGTAGATCCATACCACGCATCGAATGTTTGTTCACCCCGATTGAGGATATACGAACATTTATAACATCGCCTCGCAGCTTGAATACTGTTGGACCTGCCTTATCGAGGGAAAGACTCCCTCCGGATTTTTCCTGTCGATCCACTGCGCAGGTGCCAATTGCCGACACGGTACAGCGTCTGAGCGGGATGGAGAAAAGCAAGCCATTCCGGGACTGCATTTTCCGGATAGCGCACCAGCCGGGCTTTCAAACCCCGAACGCCGGACGGTCCGAGCCAGTACCGGGAAATGCAAAAAAGAGGGAGTCTGTTGACCACGTGCAAAGGGATTGATCCTGAATTTTCACCTGCTGTCCGGGAGGGCTGATCTATGAACGGGAGAGGATCCAGACCAGTTGAGATCCTTCTGGTGGAGGACAACCCGGCTGATGTGCGGCTGACCCTGGAAGCGCTGAAGAGTGCAAAAACACAGACCACCATCCGCATTGCCGATGACGGGGTCATGGCGCTGTCGATGCTGTACCGGGAAGGGGTCTATGCCACACAGCCTTATCCCGACCTGATTCTCCTGGACCTCAATCTCCCGAAAAAAGATGGCAGGGAGGTCCTCGGGGATATAAAAACAAATGATGCCCTGAAGCACATTCCCATCGTGGTGCTCACAACCTCCCGGGCGGAAGAGGATGTCATGCGGGCGTATAACCTCGGTGTAAATTGCTACGTGACGAAACCCCCCGATCTGGACCGGTTTCTCACCGTCATCAAGACGATCGCGGAGTTCTGGCTCACGGTGGTCCGGCTCCCCCGGAGTGAGTGATGCATGCCGGATAAACGCGTAGTACTGCTTGTCGAAGATGACCGGGCATTTGCCCGTATCGTCCTCGAGATGTTCAGGGACCTTGCGGAACGCCCGTTCACCCTGAAGCACGCCGAAACAGTTGCAGACGGGGTTACTGCTCTCCGGAACGGGGGGATTGATGTCATCCTCCTCGACCTTAATCTTCCTGACAGCAACGGGATCGAAACCGTGCGGACGATCGTTGCGGAGGCGTCACGGGTCCCCATCCTCGTACTGACCTCACTGCAGGACGAACGCCTCGGGATCGAGGCGCTGCAGAGCGGTGCCCAGGACTACCTCTTTAAAACCGAGATCAGCCCTGGACTGCTCGCGCGATCCATCAAGTACGCGATCGAGCGGAAGAAAGACCTGGAAGAACTGCGTGCATCGGAAGAACGGTTCCGGTCCATTTTTGAAAATACCGGTACATCCATGGTGACCCTTGCCGAGGATATGCGGATCCTCATGGTAAACCGGGAGTTTGAGGATGTTTTCCGGTACGGCCGGGAAGAAGCCGCAGCATTACCGGGGTTTGACCGGATCCTCGAGAAGGACGCCGCAGAGGTGTTCCGCAACCATACCAGTACCGGGAGCAGCAGCTTTCACGCAGAGATGAGCGGGAAGGCGAAGGGAGGAACGCATCTCGATCTGATGGTGGACGCTTCAAAGATACCCGGAAGTCCCCACTGGATTCTCTCAATCGCGGATCTGACCGAGAAAAAACGCCTGGAACGAAACGAGAAAGTACGGAACGAGGACGAAATCTTCCTCTTAAAAACGGCGATGCTCGTCGGCAGCAGCCGTACCATCGAGGACATATTCCGGCTGATCGGGGAAAAACTGGTGCACCGGATCCGGAATGCGGTCATTATGATCGGGGTATTTGATCCCGAATTGAAACACTTCAGCATCCGGTCGGTCAGCGGTATCCCTTCGTCTGAAGCAGCCCAGTATTACGCGATGGGCAAAGTCTTTGAGGGAATGTCCTTCCGCCCTTCGGCGAGCCTGAAAAAAATCTGCGAACGGGGAAAGCTGGAAAAGCTGAAGGGAGGTTATTCTCCGGAGACGATCGGCGACGTCCCGCAGCCCATACGTCCCCTGTTCACGACCTATCTGCGAAACCACATGGTGTACGTGATGGGGTTGGCGCAGGGACAGGATCTCATGGGATTCGTCCTTATAGCAACGAAGAAACCCACAAATCTCGGCAACAAGCGTATTCTGGAATTGTTTGTGCGCCAGGCTTCCCAGGCGATGCACCGCAAACGCACGGAAGAAGACCTCGTCCGGGCCCAGGCGA
>JAJRCL010000214.1 GCA_028679035.1 Methanomicrobiales archaeon
CGCGGAATATGACGGAACTCCCATGGATTGTGTGATTTTAGCGACGTGATGAGCGCGATCAGGGGCGGGGTCGCGTTGGCGGTGCATGCCTGGATCGCCGTATTGATGTTCATGCGGCCACCTGTCACGATATTGCCCTGCAGCGACGGCACGGGATCCCCGGTTTTGAGGAGATCCGCCTTCAGCTGGGCTGTGTCCAGCGTGCAGGTTGAGAGGACCAGGAAAGCAGCCCCGGCAACGTGAGGGTTGCCACGGACGTACCGCCCGCATACGATCCATGGCTATCAGCATGATGACAAGTCGCTTCAAAATGAGACGAAAAGTAAAAAGAGAGCGCGTTTGGCACCGGTCGTTGTTCGTGTCCCTTTCGCTGCTCATCATGCACTATCTGAAATCAGAACCGGTTTTTATTGGAGATGTAATCGGGGAAAAGAAATCGAATTCTTTTTTATTCATATGAGATCCTCAAGTTTGGCGAGAGATATATCTTTATCCTCTTCCCTCTCGATTCAATACGTTTTTATGATACTCTTTTGACATACATTCTGTGAGATTTTCTCAGGGATATTGTTATATTGCATTCGTACTGCTCGGTGTTTTTCTCCTCACGCAGCATGGCATTGCCGCAGGGGGCGGTGCGGTGCTCCCGAATTATGAGATCTGGAAAGGCGATCTCTCCAGTAGCGCGTATGATCTTGCCATTTCTTCAAGTGGGGAATATATTGCTGCCGGTTCGATGGACGGCACCGTCAGCTTGATTGACCGATCAGGAAAACTGCTCTGGGCTTATAACAATGCGCAGGTGACCGGACTCCAGCAGAATGCGGACAGGGATGGGGACAAATGGGTATCGGTTGCCATCTCATCTGACGGTGGATATGTCGCAGCTGGGATCTGGGACAATGCAGAATCCCGTGTCCGGTCTCCGAAAATATTGTTCTTCGACCGGGACGGTGGTCTGCTCTGGACATCCCCGGCTCAGTATGTCTCTGACATCGCAATGACCCCGGATGGGAGCAGGATTGCGGTTGCAGCAGACCGCGGGGCACTCCTGCTGGATCAGACGGGATCGGTGGTGTGGGAAAATGACCGCCTGGGTTTCAGTAATACGATCTCCGTTTCGGACGATGGATCGGTTGTTGCCTGGACCGGGGCGTACAATAAACTCTACCTCTTCGATGCGACCGGTTCCCTGATAGGGGAAAATACGCTGGGACCGGGTCGCGGGTGGGGAATGGATAATCTGTTGGGAAGCATGTCCGCAGATGGATCTCTCTTTCTCGCCGTGCAGAGCGGCCCGGATGAGGGAACGGTTGGTCTGTTCGGGAAGGACGGCAGCCTCCTCTGGACCAGCACCGAACCCAACAGTTCCCGTAATTCCGGCGATTTATCAGCGACCGGAGAATATGCCGTTATCGGCATGGAAAACAAAATCACCCTCATTGACCGGAAGGGCACTCCCATCTGGACACAAGATAATAGCGCCATCTCCGCTCAGAATGATAGGTACTACCTTGTTGCAATCTCCCGCGACGGATCATGTATTGCTGCGGCAACAGAAGTGGGAAATCGGCTCAGTGTATGGACAAAGAACGGGGATCGGATCTGGGCAGCCTCGGTGGGTTCGGGCACGAACCGGTTGGCAATGTCCTCCGCCGGAGAGTATATCGTCACCGCTTCCGGAAGTACCCTGTATCTGTTCAAAAAAGACCGGAACACGAATGATCCTCCCTATTTGGCAAATCTGAAATCCAATATCCGGTATGATACTCCTTCCTTTGTGCAGAGCTATATCTTCTCGAAATATCTCACAGCCGGAAACCTCGTAATCGGGGCCATGGTTATCGGCATCGGGTGCGGGGCAGTGTACAGCATATGGCGCATGAAAAAATATCTGCGGGGAAAAAACCCCCGCAAAAGGGTCTAACGATGTATCAAGTATCCGAATGGGGCTTCGTCATTCTTCGTATCGGACGATTCATTAAGAACTATTTGCCGGGCTTCCTGCATTGCCGGACACAATCACCGAACGTGCGGTGACAATCGGGTGTTACCGACACTCGCACTTGTCGATATGATTGTAATGCCCGTCATCAGCGTCATTTGACGTTTAATCGGAAAATAACGATGTATTTCCTTCCTCTTCCCTATTCCGAAGAGCGCGATAAACCCTCGCCTTTGGAATCCCGGTAACTGCCCGCGAAAAAGATATTGGGAGAAATCAGATCCGGAACAGGAGGTACACATAACCGAGGAGTATTGGGATGAAAACCCCTGCCCAGACGAGTTTTTTCCATGTATAGACCTGTTCCCCGTCCATCGGGTAGAGCGGTAAGAGCGTGACGAGTGCAGTTAAGAGGCTCATCTCCGTCCCCAGCATGGCAAGGGACGCGAAGGTTCCCTTCAGCAGGTACAGCACGAAGAATACGGAACTCAGCACGATACTTACCACGGGGCCGCTCAGCCGCACTATCGCAAGTTGTTGCTTACCGACGGACTCTTCATGCACGATATCGGCTCGGACCGGCTGACCGAACACATAGCGGAAGAGCACTGTGGTGAGGATCATGACCAGGATCCCTCCCCACCACATCCGGTATTCGGCCTGCACGCCCAGTCGTTGCGCGACGAGATACTGGACAACTTTGGGGATGATAATCACAATTCCACCGATGAGGATGAGCGTCAGGAGGACTTCACCCTTCAGCCCGTAGGTGGTCGAATACGTAAAGGCACCCCCGAAGATGATCGCACCAAGGATGGATACCGGGGTCGCACCTTCAAACAGAACTGAAATCCTGCTGGTATGCGTGCGAGATCGTATCGCCTCATCGAATGGTTGGAACTTCGTTTTGATCGCCTTCGCTGCCCGGCTCGATCCGAATTTCTGGACCACGTTAAAGGTTCCGGCAAACACTTTGAGCAGGAATACGAGGAGTGTTCCGATAATGATCGTGAGCGGGACCGATTCCGGGTAGGTGTAGATCTGTACATTTTCATAATTCCCGCTTATCGTATTATTGGCAAGGACCAGATTCAGTCCACAATTTTTTTGAAATATACCCCGCGTACTGCTGTTCACAATAGTATTGTCCTTCACAGTGGTCAAATCCACCTTATCCAGCCAAAGACCGTCCCCCTGGTTATCGCGGAGGATGTTCTGTTCGATGGTATTACCCTCGGAATTTTCGAGCATAATCCCTCCGCGGTTGTCACGTATCTCATTCTGCGAGATAGTGTGACCGCCCCCGGAGGTCAGTCGTTCACTGATGGTGGTAAACGGGGACAGAAATATCCAGTTTCCAAAAATCGATTGCAGGGGGCCAGGAACGTTTATCATAACCGGGCTTTCTGTCAGCCCGTTGAGGACGATCCCGGTATTCCGGTTATGCAGGATCGCATTTTCCGATATGGTGAGCTTTTCATTGTCGCGGCCTTCGATACCGGAGTTCTTGTTATTCAATAAGGCGTTCTTCCGAATGGTGATATTGGATGTATAAAAAATATGAATGCTGTTCTCGTTTCTTGTTATGAGCGAATTCTCCAGAATCGCATTTTTCGTTCCGCTAAAATACATTCCCGTTGTCCAGTTTGAGAGTGTAACATTCCGGATTTCGATATTGTACAGCTGGTATTGTTTATCCCGGGAAACTCCCGCATAGATCCCGTACGAGGCGTCGCATATTTTATAGGAATTCGACCACGTACATTTCGGTTGTATCCTGTTTCCATCGATCACATGGCCCATGCCGTCGAAAATGACATTGGGGGATCGGATATTGATGCAGACATAGGTCATTGAAGTGGGTGACGTTTTATCAAGGCTGGACGGGATCAGGTCGTTGGTGAGCTGATACAGACCCGGATGGGAAATTTTTAATGGCCCGGAAACAAGGACAGGAGTTGCACTCTGGCCGGTGTTCTGATTGGTCGGTGCCGTACCGAGCTGTGCGCACCCGGCAAAGAAACACGCAACGATGAGAACGAAAACTATTGCGAGGGATAAAAGAGATTTCATTGCTTAAACGGTGAATGAAGTACTTTTATAATTACCGATTTTCCGTGGATCTGAGCACACTGTCAAAGAACGGGAGGAGGGCGTGCGAAAGTCCTGTGCGTTTGTTTCTTATGCTCTATCATTCCCGCAAAGGTATTTCTGAGCTGCACCGACGTATGGATCGCGTCGTCCATAATCGCGGGATGGCTATGCAATAGTCACCATTTTCGGAGAGCACATGTCCCTGACCCTTTTACAATGTTCACTCCGTCAGTCCGGCTTTTTCAGATCAATCACCATGATGATTGGTGTGCACCATTTCTGCGAACGCCCAAAGTTTAATCAGCCGTTGTTGCAACACGATACGACTGTACCATTGATACAGGTAATATTGGAGTGAAGATGATGCAACTCGACCTCACTAATGACGAGATTTCGGTTCTTCGGAAGATGATCGAAATTTACCTCTCCGACTTACGGATGGAGGTTGCTGATACTGAGGATCAAAAGTTCCGCGAGGGGCTCAAACAGGAAGAAATAACGTTGAAAAAGATCCTGCAGATGCTGACGTGATTGCTGGACGGGTACCGCCTCAACCTATCTGATGGGTCGGATCAAACCGGAGAAGTACAGGATAATGGTACTTCACTCACCGATTCCTGCCTCTACCCTCTGCAGGATCGTCTTTGCCTTCCCGGGATCCTGCTCCCGTGCCGGATTTTCCCTGTTCGTCCCCGGGGTGTTTTTCTTGTTTAGCGACCTTCAGGGTAGGCGGCGGGATGCCCGTCGTCCAGGAACGGTACATTTTGCGCAGAACCATCGCACCCAGGCCGAGGATAAGGACAGCAAAGGCAACTGGCAGGAGCAATGCGGTATCCGGGCCGGCGAGAAGCCCGGACAGATCCACCCCGAACCTGGTTTCGCTCCCATGATCCATGGATCCGTCCCGGGATCCCTGCGTCGGTACTACGGGTGACGGAATCGGTTCCGGAGTTGGTGACGCGGGAATGGATACCACCGGGCTGACGAAGGAATTCGACGACTGCTGGATACCGGAGGAATGCCATGAACCATGGGCAGGAGAAGGAGGAGAAGCTGGAGATGCTGCCGGTGTCAGATCTTCCATCACAAAGACGATATCGAAAGTAAGGCTGTCCCCCTGCACGTTATTTGTCGGAGAGCCGGTTTCCTGGAATTCCCACTGCCAGGACAGGGGGATCGTTTCGCTGGCATTGATGTGGGTTATGTTGAGCGTCCGGTTCGAAGGATAAGCATCCGGAAGATCCCGGATAAATGCCGGAAAGGTGATGTTTCCCTCAAGAGTGCTGTGGCTGATCGTGAACCGCAGGTAGTCGTCCAGGTGGGCGCCATCGGTACTGAAGTCCTGTTCGCTGATATTGGTGACAAACAGGTGCACGATGCACCGGTGCGGGCCGTTATTGTGCAGGTCGATGGCGATCGTTCCGTTATCGCCGGGTTTTATGCCGGACACGTGAAAGGGAACGGATCCGCTGCTGCCGATCTCCAGATCCACGGACGCGTTCAGTGCGACAGCCGGAGCAATTGCACACTGAGCCACCAACAGCAGGACAACCGTCCACAGAAAGAGAGCAGATCCTGCCCGGCAGCCGTCCATCATACGCCTCCCTTATGCATAGTCAAAGTACCAGGTCCTGACTTCATGGAGAACGGGTGATGAATCCGGATCGGTTGTCGACAGCGTTGCCCGCCACTGGCAGTACCGTCCCTGGGGCAACCCGGTGGTGACCGGCGAAATACCCCCGATCGCTGTCCACGCGGGGGAACCGTCATCTTTCAGGAATGCAGTGTCCGATGCCCGGACTTCCAGGGTAATACCCGTGGATGCCCCAACGGATTCGTCCCAGAAGAGACCGTCCCAGGATGTCCCCTCCGATCCGCTGTCGAAGACTGCGGAGGCCAGCGTTCCCGAAGCAAGGTACGGGAACGGTACGGTATCCGAACGAGCGAGAACGACATCCCCGGGAACCGTTGCGAGGTCGACGTCAGTGATACTGCCGGCTCCGAAATCCCCGGCATTCGTCTGGGTCCATACGCTGCTCGACCATGATGTAAAGGTGTTTCCGGCCGCCGTCGCACTGGCCTGAAACCCGCAGCGTGTCGTGCCAAAACCAAGGGTAATCGCTGCGCAGAGGACGA
>JAJRCL010000215.1 GCA_028679035.1 Methanomicrobiales archaeon
AAGATCCTCGCAGAGTTCGCAAACGCCCCGACGACCAGCGAGGCAGACGCCATCCTCATCGCCAACAATGTCCACATCCTCCCGGATTTTCTCTGCAACGGAGGCGGAGTTATCGTCTCCTACTTCGAGATGAACCAGAACTTCGCGCTGGACCAGTGGCCGGAGAGCGAGGTGATCCGCCGGCTGGATGAAAAGATGACACGAGCCTATCATGCTGTACTCGGCGTCTCCCGTATGTACGGGACCGACATGCGCCGGGCAGCGTATACCATTGCCGTCGGACGCGTGGTCGAGGCGATGCGACTGCGGGGATGGGTTTCCGGATAAAGCCGAACCTCTCGCACAACGAGGCCTCGTCAATTTCGCGGTCAATTCTTTTTCCCATCTTTGCTCTGGAAGTGCGGTGATTCGATCCCGACCAATCGAAAGTATAAATACCCGTCTCTCCCCGATACGTGGGAAGATGCATGTCCGCACCGGGATGTTCGCGTCCCGATCGGCCGGGCACAAAAGGATGGTGAGATACCTTGGCAACTCGTGAGCTGAAACCGGGAGTGCACGCCGTTGGTGTGATCGACTGGGACCGCCGACTGTTTGATGCGCTCATTCCCCTTCCGCACGGCACCAGTTACAATGCGTACCTGATCCGCGGCGATGAGAAGACGGCCCTCATTGAAACCGTGGATATCACGAAAGAGGAAGACCTGGTCCGGAACCTGATCGCCCTCGGCGTGGACCGGATCGATTATATCGTCGCAAACCACGCGGAGCAGGACCACACCGGATCTCTCCCTATGATGCTGGAGCTGTTCCCGAACGCGACCGTCCTTGCGAGTGAGAAGTGCAAGGAGCTCCTGACCCTCCTGCTGCAGGTGCCCGCTGAACGCATCCAGGCGGTAAAGGACGGGGAACAGGTCGCGCTTGGCGGAAAGACACTCCAGTTTTTCATGACTCCATGGGTACACTGGCCGGACACGATGGTCACCTACCTTCCTGAAGAGAAGATCCTTTTTTCCTGCGACTACCTGGGATCCCACCTGGCAACCAGCGACCTCTTCGCCACCGATGAAGTCACCGTCTACGAAACGGCGAAACGCTACTACGCCGAAATCATGATGCCGTTCCGCAGCTCCGCACGCAGCCACCTTGCCCGGGTACGAAGCCTGCAGGTTGATTTCATTGCCCCCAGCCATGGGCCGGTTTACAACCGCCCCGCCTTTATCCTGGACGCCTACGAGGACTGGACATCGGATGCGGTGAAGAATGAAGTAGTGATCCCGTACGTCTCGATGCATGGCAGCACCCAGAAAATGGTCGACTACCTGTGCGGTGCGCTGATACGGCGGGGTATCCGGGTGAAACCCTACAACCTCCCGTACGCCGATGTCGGAGAGATCGCCCGTGCCCTTGTGGACGCCGCAACGGTCGTTATCGGGACACCGACCGTTCTCTTCGGGGCCCATCCTGCCGCCGTCTATGCGGCGTACCTGGTATCTGCCCTGCACCCAAAGACCCGCTGTGCCTCCATCATCGGATCGTACGGGTGGGGTGGAACGACGGTCAACCAGCTCTCCGAGATCCTCGGGAAGATGCACCTGGACATCGTTGATCCGGTCTTTATCAAAGGGTATCCGGGCGAGGCAGACCTCACCGCGCTGGACCAGCTCGCTGATGCAATCCTTGCCAAGCACCGCGAATACGGGATCGTTGCATCTCAATGACCCGGTCGCTGGCAGTCTGCAGCTGTCCCGTCTGCGGGATGGACAGGATCATCATTCGGTCCATCTGCAACATTCAGGGTCTCTGGACAACGTACCTCGAATGACAGGAACGGCACGTCCGGAAATCCCTCCGGACCAAAAGGGACAACCCAATGATCCGCCCCCGATTTTCGTCATCGGCATCGCCGGTGATTCGGGGTCCGGTAAAACCACCTTCTCACGGGGGATCCGCTCCCTCTTTGGCGAACGAATGGTCTCCACCATCTCACTTGACGACTACCATATACTGGACCGTAGCGAACGCAGGGAGAAGGGCATCACGCCCCTGGATCCGCGGGCAAATGATTTCGCCCGACTCGAAGGTGACCTGGCAGATCTGCGGCAGGGAAAGCCCATTCGGAAACCGGTCTACGACCACACCGACGGTACAATAAAATCAGCAATACCGTTCTTCCCGAAAAGGATCCTCATCCTCGAAGGGCTGCACCCGTTCGCGACACCGGCTCTCCGGCGGCATATCGACTTTGCCATCTTTGTGGACCCGGAACCCGGCGTGAAGCGTCTCTGGAAGATCCAGCGGGACATGGAAAAGCGGGGGTACCGGAAAGATGAGGTACTCGAGGAGCTTTCCCAGCGTGCCCGGGATTATGAGCGGTACGTTGCCCCGCAGAAAATAGCAGCAGACGCGATTATCCGCGTCTCATTCTCCTGGTACGGGGAGGACCTGGGCCCGCTGTCGAATATCTACCGGGTCTCCCTTCAGCAGCGGAAAGTATCCCGGGTTCAGGGGGATCCCCGCCTCTCACTGGATCTGCCCGCACTCCTGGCTCTTGCAGAAAAGGATTTTTCCATCGAATTTTCTTCTGCAGATATGGAAGGAATTCTCTGGGGTGTCCTAACCTTTGACGGGGAACTGCCCCGCAATGCCGCACAGACGCTGCAGGAGCGGGTGTGTGCTAGTACCATCGAAGAGGTGCTTCCCTGCCACCGAACATCACTCACGGCAGGGGAGCTGGTGCAGCTGATCCTCGCCTGGGAGATTTTCGGCCGTCTGGAACACGGTACCGAATCAGTATCTCCGGCAAGGGAGCAGTAGCAGTCCAGTCGGTTCGAAAAAATACACGTTTTTATTAAAAGGGG
>JAJRCL010000216.1 GCA_028679035.1 Methanomicrobiales archaeon
GACGATTCCCCGCCACTCATGACGCCCAGTGACCCCATACCGCGGTACTGTTTGTACCGGCGGCCCTTCATGACGATAAGGCGCCCGGGCGCCTCGTCCGTGCCGGCGAAAAGGCTTCCGATCATCACGCTTTCGGCACCGGCCGCGATCGCTTTGGCGAGATCTCCGGAGTACCGGATGCCACCATCGGCGATCACCGGGACATCGGCATCGGCTGCGGCATCGGCGACGCTTGCTACAGCGGTGATCTGGGGAACTCCGACCCCGGCCACGATCCGTGTGGTGCATATGGAACCGGGCCCGATCCCCACTTTCAGGCCATCGACATTATTCTTCAGGAGCGCCTCCGCGGCCTGGCGCGTGGCAATGTTCCCCGCGACTACATCGGCCTTCACGCTCTCCTTGATGTCCCTGACCGCCTTGACGACCTTCATGTTGTGCCCGTGGGCGCAGTCAACGACAAGGGAATCTGCCCCCACTTCATCGAGGAGCATCGCACGGTCGTAATCGAAAGGACCGACCGCGGCTGCGACACGCAGCGTACCGTTCCGGTCCCGGTTTGCAGCAGGATACTGTTTCATCTCAAGGATATCCTGCATCGTAATGATCCCGAGAAGTCTGCCCTTGTCGTTAACGATCGGCAGGCGCTCGATCTTGTTTGCATACATGACCTCCAGCGCGTTCTCCATGCTGATCGTTTCGTCAGCGGTAATCGGTTTGCGGGTCATCACGGTACGGATGTTTTCATCCCGGCGCTTGCTCACGATCGCACGGATATCCCGGCGGGATACGATCCCGATCACACAGTTATTCTCGATGACCGGCACACCGCTGATCTGGTGCTCGTTCATCAGCCGCGAGACTTCGGCGACGGTCGCATCGGGTCCGACCGAGAGGACGTTCCTCTTGATAAGGTCCTCAGCCTGTTTGACGATCCGCACCTCTTCCTGTTCCCGTTCCGGCGGCATGTTGCGGTGAATAACGCCGATTCCCCCCGCCCGGGCAAGAGCTATTGCGGTGCCGGATTCGGTGACGGTGTCCATGGCAGCAGATACCAGCGGAATATTCAGCATTATCCGTCGTGAAAACCGGCTGCGGACATCTGCTTCATCCGGCTCGATATAGGACTCCGCAGGTTCGAGAAGAACATCATCAAAGGTGATCGCAAATGGTACATCCATTTTTTCGTTATACATGATTCACCTGATCATTTTCAGCACTTGTTCAACCAGCTCGGGCCGGATCGTGGCATTCCGGTCCCCTCCACATACCATACCTCGTACCCCGATGATATCCGGGTTGACCCGTTTGAGGATCGGTATGTCCGGAAACGTAAGACCGCCGGCAATCGCAGTTCGCAGCCCGTGATCATGGGCAGACCGGATAAACGAAATAAGCGTTGCCTCGGGCATAAATGCAAGGGTGCTCCTGCCATCTTTTTTGCCGGTGTCGACCATCACGACATCGGCGCCTTCCGCAGCTGCGAGGGGCACGGTCGCGAACGGGGAGATGGAATTGATACGGTCATTATCCGAGTATGCGGCGATGACAACCAGCTTTTCGGGGTAGTCATCCTTTACCGCATGCACAACAGCACGGATTACCTCTCTCGCGTGCTCATTTCCCTGAAACATGAGGCCAATTTTGATATAGTCAGCCCCTGCCGATGCTGCTCCCAGCGCTGCCAGCGATGCCCCGCCCGGGCGGTAATCAAAGTCGCCAATGGCTGCGCTCACGGGTTTCGTGGTCAGAGCCCGGATTTTGCGGATTACGCTGGGGAAGTTTGCACCAAGCGATCCTTCCTGGGGCCGTTTTACATCAATAATATCTGCAGAAAGTGAGTGGGTAGCCTCCTCAACGCTACGGGGGCTGACCAGCAATTGCATGGAACAGGTTGCATCCTTCACTCTTATTACAATTGCTATATTGTGGTTACCGGGGCGGGATCTTTTCGACGGAATACATATGGAGCACGGAGGGGTTTTCCTGTGTGAGATATGGGCAACAACCAGAAAAAATGGATTTCTGAAAGGATATCTTCGACGAAACCAGCATCTTTTTTCTCCGGGCAGGGAGAAACTGTTGCGTGGACTCTCTTTCCCACATGCTTATCGCATGGATCCTCTTACAGCTGGTGAACGGGGTCTATCTGCTTCCTTTTGCAATTCTCGGAGCACTCATACCGGATATGGATATCTTCAGCATGGTGCTCTCCAAAAGATTCCCCCGCCTGTACATTTTCACCCACGGGGGATTCACGCACAGTATCGTGGGAGCGACGATCACTGCCCTGGCGATATACGCAGGAACTCTCATCGCCGGTGTAGCGCTCTCTGTACCGGTCTGGGAGCTGGGACTGGCCCCGTTTCTGGTGATACTTGCGATGGGATTCGTCCATCTCCTGCTGGACGCCCTTGCGTACCCAGGTATACCGGTGCTGTATCCGTTCTCCCGCACCAAGTACACTTTCGGGGTTTTCCCCGGGCCGAGCATATTCGTTCTGGGGTTCACTCTCGTGTATCTTGGGGCATATCCCTTCACCCACTGGAACTGTCCCTCCACTGCACTCTATGTCGTTGTTTTTTCGCTGTTCCTTGGGATCAGCATCATTTATAAAGCCGGGA
>JAJRCL010000217.1 GCA_028679035.1 Methanomicrobiales archaeon
ACGGAGGGGAGCATGCGGATTTCGCATCGACGGTTGCATTTGCACTTGCAAAACAGCAGAAGAAATCACCTGCCCTCGTTGCACGTGAAGTTGCAGAAAAACTTGCAACGGAGCTGACGGCCGGCGTGCGGGTGCAGGTCACTGGTCCGTACATCAATTTCCTTCTCGGCGGGGATTACCTGCGCGAGACCATCAGTGCTGCGCTCAAACCCGGCTTCGGGAATCTCCCACCCTGCGATACACGGGTTGTTCTCGAACACACCAGTGCAAATCCGAACGGCCCGCTCCATGTCGGACATATCCGGAATTCCATCATCGGGGACACCCTGGCACGGACGTTTCGCAAAGGTGGACGCCGGGTCGACGTCCAGTATTATGTGAATGATATGGGCCGCCAGATCGCGATCGTGGTCTGGGGTGTGGAACATGAGAAAGATGAGGGCGGAAACCCGAAAGGGGATCACCATATCGCCCGGCTGTATATCGCCGCAAACCGTTCTCTCGAACGCGATCCCGGGATCACGGCACAGGTCGATGCCCTGATGCAGAGGGTGGAAAAAGGGGATACCGAAATCCAGAAGAAGTTCCGGGAAGCGGTGAGCGAATGCCTGGAAGGGATCAAAGAAACACTCCGGTCCATGCAGGTCTTTCATACGAAGTTCGTGTGGGAGAGTGAATTTGTCCGAAACTCGGACGTTGATCGCGTTCTCGGCCGCCTGCGCAAGCTGGATCAGGCACGGGAGGGTGCGACACTTTCCCTCGACCTTTCGGAATTCGGTTTCGGGAAGCCCTACATACTGCGCAGGAGCGATGGCACTACCGTATACGCCGCCCGGGACCTTGCTTACCATACCTGGAAGGGCAGGAATTTCGATCGCGTCATCGACGTGCTCGGGTCTGACCACAAGCTGATCGGAGGCCTGTTGCAGACCACGCTCGGCCTTCTCGGCGAGAAACAGCCGGAGATCGTGTATTTTGAATTTGTTTCCCTTCCGGAAGGGTCCATGAGTACACGGGCAGGCAAGTTCATCTCTGCGGACGAACTCATCGCCCAGGTCACGGAGAAAGCGATGGAGGAGGTCACGAAGCGCAGGCCGGAGCTCGCAGAGGCAGAACGGAGGGCGATTGCCCGTTCTGTAGCCATCGCGGGAATACGCTTTGACATTGTCCGGGTCTCCCCGGAGAAAAGCACGGTCTTCAACTGGAAGGATGCCCTTGACTTTGAACGTCAGAGCGGACCGTATATCCAGTACGCACATGCCCGGGCGTGCAGTATTCTGGAAAAAGGCGGGGACTTCACTCCCGCATTTTCGTTCACCACGGAAGGAGAGATCCGCCTCGCAAAGCAAATCGCCCGCTTCCCCGCGGTGATCAACAGTGTTGTGGAGACCCTCCGCCCCCACCTGCTCGCTACGTATACCCGGGACCTCGCCGATCTCTTTAACGCATTTTACCGGGACAACCCGGTGCTGAAGAGCGAGGGAACGGTGCGGGACAGCCGGCTTGCACTGGTAAAGGCGGCACAGCAGACACTCAGGGAATCCCTGGAAACCCTTGGAATCGATGCGCTCTCCTCAATGTAATCCGCTCAAAAGGCAGGGGTACCAGTTTTTCAAGGACAATTCCTCTGCCGCGGTCAAACCCTGTCTCTGGTGCAGAAAAGCACTGAAGGGGAACGGTGCATGCTACAAGAACCAGTTTTACGGCATTGCCAGCCATCGCTGTGTGCAGATGACCCCGACGCTGCGTTGTACCCAGCGGTGCCTCTTCTGCTGGCGTTCCTTTGAACACGAGCCTGTGCAGGATACAGAATGCACTCCCGAGGAGATCGTGGATGCAATCCCTGTACTCCAGAAACGAGCCCTTTCCGGGTATAAACCCTATGCAACCGCGGAACAGTTCGCAGAAGCCCTGGCACCCCGGCACGTGGCAATCTCTCTCGCAGGCGAACCGACCTGTTATTCCCGGTTACCGGAACTCGTCGATCTCCTCAACGCGAAGGGGTACACCACCTTCCTTGTCTCGAATGGTACCAACCCGGATGTGCTTGCACAAACCAGCCCTTTCCAGACCTATGTCTCCCTGTGCGCACCGGACGAGAATACTTACCTACGGCTCTGCCGGCCGGAGAGGGATTCATGGGAACAGATAACGGCAAGCCTTGCTCTTCTTGGAAAGCGCCGTTCCGCGGTCCGGATCACGCTCGTCCAGGGATGGAATGACGTGAGCCCGGAGGAGTACGCCATAAAAGTTCAGGAATCGGGTGCCACCTATGTGGAAGTGAAGGGATACATGTATCTGGGATACAGTAGAAACCGATTGACCGTAGAGAATATGCCTTCGCACGCACGTATTCGCACGTTCGCGGAAGAGATTGTACACTCATCCGATTACCGGATCGCGGATGAGAATATACCAAGCAGGGTCGTCCTGCTGGAGAGAGTCGCATGAAGTTCGATGTGAATTATTACCGGAAAAGAGCCCGGGAAGATTTCGAGGCAGCATGGCATGAGGGCCCGAATATTCTGACACCGCCGCCGCCGTCCTGCCAGTACCCGCGCCTGCGCTACGGGCAGGGAAAGACCCATCCGGTCTTTGGCATCATCCAGCGACTGCGCGAATGTTATACCGGGATGGGATTTGATGAAGTATGCAATCCTATTCTGGTCGAAGAGCAGGATGTGTACCGCCAGTTTGGTCCCGAAGCGATGGCGGTCCTGGACCGGGTTTTCTATCTTGGGGGGCTTCCGCGTCCCAACATCGGGATCCCGCGGGAGAGAATCGTTGCGATCGAAAAGATCCTGGGAAAGGAAATCGCCCCGGACATGGAAGAGAACCTGCGGGAAACTTTCCACGCGTACAAGAAATCGGTGATCGACGGTGACGACCTGGTGCATGCGCTCGCAGGGGTCCTCGGGGCAGATGACGGGGCGGTTGTCAAGGTGCTTGACTCTGTCTTTCCGGAATTCCGGGCTCTCGCCCCGGAGTCCTCCCGCACGACCCTGCGCAGTCACATGACGAGCGGATGGTTCATCTCCCTGTCAAGCCTCTGGGAGCACCAGCCCCTGCCATTGCGACTTTTTTCCGTAGACCGCTGCTTCCGCCGGGAGCAGCAGGAAGGTCCTACCCGCCTGATGAGCTACCACTCCGCCTCGTGCGTGATCGCCGGTGAAGACGTAAGTAATGAGGATGGCAGGGCGGTGAGCGAGGCACTTCTCTCTGCATTCGGTTTTACCGATTTCCGTTTTCAGCCGGATGAAAAACGCTCGAAATACTATATGCCCGGGAGCCAGACCGAGGTTTACGCCCGCCATCCCGGCCTCGACTGGGTAGAGGTCGCAACGTTTGGCATGTACTCTCCATCTGCCCTCGCGGAGTACGGGATAGGCATACCGGTGATGAACCTGGGCCTCGGTGTCGAGCGGTTGGCGATGATAGTCTATAACTCTAACGACGTGCGTGCGCTGAGCTATCCCCAGTTCCATCTGACGATGCCTTCGGATCGGGATATCGCACGGGCCATCGCCCTCCGGGAGGAACCGGAAACACGGGAAGGAGCGATGCTCGCGACGGCGATCGAGTCCACGGCACGGGAGCATGCGGCCGCTCCCGGTCCCTGCCGGTTCCCGGCCTGGAAGGGTGAGCTTGCCTGCCACACATGCACCGTGTTCGTTGAAGAGGAAGAGTCCAACACAAAATTATGCGGTCCCGCGTGTTTCAACGAAGTGTTTGTCCAGAACGGGGCGATTCTCGGGGTGCCGGACAATGAAAAATGGGCTTCGGTCCGCCGGGAGGGTGCCCCGACCGGTATCTCCTACCTGCGGGCGGTTTCCTGGCTCGCTGCGTCACGGATTGAACATGCCGCACGGTGTGGATGCCCGGTGACGGTGCAGGTGAAAATGGCGAGAACGCCGGCAGATATCAACCTGAACGTCGCTGATTACGCGGTACGTGCTATCACTGATGCAAAAAAGAAGATCGATGTGCGGGGCCCGGTGTTCCTGACAGTCAGATCGGAAATAACCGCTCAATCCCGTCCTGATACCCAGAGCTGAATCCAGCTCTTTTTTTTACATCAGTTGATGCAGGTATGATCGATCACTCTTTGGATCCGAGAATCGCCCGTATCTCCCGGAGGATTTCCTCGCCGAGACGATCACGGTTTTCGCGTGTGAGCGTATGGAGACGGACATCCTCCCGTGTCCTGATGCGTGCAAAATCCCCGTTTCCTTTCATCGCAATGGTTGCAATCAGTGGGACATCTGAAGCGAGGAGGTGGTTCACGAGCGAACGGAACCGGGGCGAAAACCATTCCATCTTTCCAATTTCATCGATGATGGCGATTTGTGTGCCGGATCCGATCCGGATGGTTTCCAGGTATTCTTCAAATCCCTGCACATTCACCCCGTACTTTCCGACGTGAAAGGTACTCTTCAGGTGAATGTCTGCAAGGATACGCGAAGAACCATCGAAACCGTTCAGCTCGAATCCCTGCCGGATTCCATCTTTCCGCACTTCGAGGGTAGTAAAACCAACAGGATTGCTGGAGGCAAGCGCCGCGGCAAGCTTGAGGACAAGTGTTGTTTTCCCTGTTCCCGGCCAGGCGGTGATCAGGATGTTTTTATTGCGCACGAACCCGCACCTTCCATACCCGGGGTACGGGTCCATTGCTCTTCAAGCCAGTGCAGGATGCATGCCGCCGCCTTTTTATCCAGGGGCTGGTTGTCATTGCCGCACTTTGGCGAGTAGATGCAGGAAGGGCAGCCATCGGTGCAGGTGCAGCCATCAATCAGGGTATGCGTCGTGTGGATGATCTCCGGCATGAGATCATATGCCTTTTCGGCAAGACCAATTCCCCCTTCAAATCCGTCATAAATAAAGACGGATGGAGATCCGGTGTGCGGGTGGCAGAGCGTGGACAGCCCGCCGATATCCCAGCGATCGCAGATGACGTGCAGGGGGAACATGCCGATCATCGCATGCTCGACCCCATGGATGCCTCCCGCGAAGTCCAGTCCTTCTGTTCCAAGGGTGGGACCGAAGGTATCCGGAACCGTGAACCAGACCCCGTTCGTTGGAAAAGTTAGTGGGGGAAGATTGAGTGGCTCTATCGCGATCACCTGGTCCCCTTTCATCACGCGGTAAGCAGTAAACTGCTCGGTGACCATGAGTCCACCATAGGTGAGTGTCGAACGCGGGGCACAGGTCGTTGTGATGGTACGGGTGACACTGAGATCGACCGTTTTCAGCGGTTGTGTATAGTAATCAACATCGGTCTCTACTACCCGGATCGTGCGGTTGTCCGGCTCCCATGTCTCAACCAGGTAAGTCTCTCCCTGGTGCAGGAGGACCGCCCCCGTGTGTGCTTCCCGGTACGCCTGGGAACGGTCCATCGTCTCCAGCAGCCTCCCGTTGCACATGATACGGAAAACTTCTGCAGATGTTGCACCGAGGCGCACCGCCTCTGTGGCACGGGCTTTTCCGGCATACACCCACCCATAGGGAGTGTTCCGCAGGAGCCCGTTGTCCGCAAGCGACTGCAGATACTGTGGTGTTTCCGTACCGAACAGGGAGGCATCCCTTTCCGGGCTCAGCGGCAGTTCGGAAGCAGCGCATAAAAGGTGGCCTGCGGCGACATACGGATTCTTCTCGTCCAGTACTGCATTTTCATGCGGGCGTGCAAAAAATTCCCCCGGATTGCGCATGAAGTACTGGTCCAGGGGATTTTCGTACGCGACAAGCATGGCGATGGACTCCCCGCCACGGCGGCCTGCCCGCCCTGCCTGCTGCCATGTTGACATCGCGGTGCCGGGATACCCTGCGATGATAACGGCGTCAAGGCTCCCGATATCGATGCCCAGCTCCAGCGCATTGGTGGATATGACCCCGGACAGGGTCCTTTCCTTGAAGCGGCGTTCTATCTGCCGGCGCTCTTCCGGCAGATACCCGGCACGGTACGTTGCGATATCCTCGGCACATCCCGTGGACCTTCGCACCATCTCTTCTTTTGCCCACTGGGTCACAAGCTCAGCCATTTTTCTTGACCCGGTAAAGCAGAGCGTCTGCAGACCGTGGGAAGTGCAGGCAAGGAAAAGGTCCTTGGTCTCTTTGAACGTTGACCCTTTCCGACCGCTGGAATGGGGGTTATAGAGAACAAAATGCTTGGTACCCCGGGGTGATCCATCCTCGGTGATAGGATCGCAGGGTGATCCGGTCAACCGCTGTGCGAATTCTGCAGGATTTGCAAGCGTTGCAGTGGAAAGGATAAATTGTGGGGTTGAACCGTAAAACCTGCAGATTCGCAAAAACCGCCGGAGAATCAGCGCGATATGGGAGCCGAAAATCCCACGGTAACGATGGGCCTCATCGATGACGATAAAATCGAGGTTCCCAAAAAAGCGGCTCCACTTATGGTGCCAGGGCATGACCTGGTGCAGCTCGTGCGGATTGGTAAGGATGATCCGTGATTTCGCCCGTATCCCGCCACGGGCTCCCAGCGGAGTATCCCCGTCGTAGACCGCAGAGCCGGTATGCATCCCCAGAAACCGTTCGATCTGCTGCAGCCCTTTCAGCTGGTCGTTGGCGAGCGCTTTCGTCGGATAGAGATACAATGCCGTGGCGGCAGAATCCAGCAGCAGTCGTTCGATGATGGGAATGTTGAAAGCGAGGGATTTTCCGGACGCGGTAGGAGTGGTGATGACAATACTCCGTCCCCCGCGGATCTTCTCCAGCGCATCTGCCTGATGGGAATACGGTATAATCCCCCGCATTGACAAGTACGCCTGGAGATCCGGGGGCAGGTGCAGGTCACCAGCCGCATATACCGGCGGGCGGGGCGCGATTGCCTCGATATGGCACACTCTCCGGGAAAGCTCTGGATCCCGGAGGATGAACCGGAGAGCGTTATCCACCGACACGCAATCCCTCCCGCAGGTACTGGAAGAGTTGTGCCAGGCTGACAATGTCCTGCCGGTTGTGGGACACAACGGGAACAAGGGGGCCGGGATTCCCGGTTGCAAGGTACGTCGC
>JAJRCL010000218.1 GCA_028679035.1 Methanomicrobiales archaeon
AGACGATCCGGATCCAGCTTCTTTCCGAACAAATCGCCGGAGAGTAAGGCAGTGGCAAGAATCGCATTGCCGATAGTGAGGGGGAACTGGGGAAGAGCGAGATTCCACGCGGCAGAGACCCATTCACCAGGATCCGGCACCACGAGATGCGGGAGCGCTGGAATGGAGATGGGAGGAAGGCCGGCTCCCATGATCCCGATAAGAAATCCGCCTGCCAGCACCACAAATGCAGAGGGATCTGCAATTCCCCAGCGCCGGGCTGCAAAGTAACAACCAAGGATGACAGCTACCCCGAGAAAGGCGATGACCAGGTCTTGCCGGATATACTGTACCGACGTTCCAAGAAGCACCAGAGTGAGAGCCGCCTGCAGGCCCCGCACAACGGAAGAAGGGATCCACTGTTCGATGCGGTGCATGCTCCGGCTGATCCCGAGAAAGAGAAAGATCACGCCGAGCAGAATGCCCGATCCGGCGATTTCTCCGGTAGTAACACCTCCTGCAATCACAATCACCCCGATTGCCTTCATGGGTTCGATGGGCACGGGAAGGCCATAGTAGAGGCCGTAGATAATGAACCATATTCCCATGAAGAGCAGGAACGTTCCGGCAGACTGATCCGCGGCGAGTGCCGCGGCAAACATCAGCGGGAGAATGGTACCAAAGTTCCCAACGGCACCGAAGAACTCGTGCAGGAATCCATGCCGCCTGACGGAAGTCTCCTCCATTTCCCTTCCCTACAAATCCTGTCCGGCGCGGGATCTCATTTCGGGAATCGGACCGGTGTGCCGTGGTGTTGTCAACGTGCCTCCAGTTTCATTCAGGGGTAACCCGGGACATTTGCTGTACCGGAATTCCCCACCGGTCTGGCCTTGTCCTCTCCGATAAGATGCACGTCAGAAGGATCCACTTGCAGAGTAATAGGATCACCTGACTGGATATTCTGCTTCTGGAGATCTGTGCTGCGTGCGATGGCGATCAAGAGGGTTCCACAGTCTACTTCCATGCGTTCGAGATCCCCCAGCCGGGAGCGTTCCCGCAGGGTCCCGGTGACCAGGTTAACTGAATCCAGCCGGGCAGGCACCGGGATCACATTCCATGCCGCACCCCGGATACAGACAATGACGTTACCGGTGAGAGGTGCATCGGAACAGGCACGGATGCGGATTCCACCCACATCGACCGTCGATAGCCCCGGGGAATGGGCGACAATCCTTCCGGGCAAGACATTGTCGGTCCCCACAAACCGGGCCACACTCTCGCTTGCCGGACGGGCGTAGACCTCCTGCACGGTGCCGTGTTGTACGAACTTGCCAGCTATGATGACGGCAACACGATCGGCAAGAATATGCGCTTCATCCCACGCATGGGTGACGTGGATGACCGTCAGTTTCCGGGATTGCTGCAGCGTTCGCAGGTCGTGCATACACTGCTGCCGGCTGACAGGATCCAGAGCGGCAAAGGCTTCGTCCAGCAGAAGGATTTCCGGTTGAACGATGAGGGCCCGGGCAAGGGCAACGCGCTGCTGTTCCCCCCCGCTCATAGTCGAAGGGTACCGGTCCAGTAGGTATGCGATCCGAAATTTCTCCAGCATGCTGATTACATCAGTCCGGATTCTGTCGGGATCGATTTTCTGCATCCGTAACCCGAATGCGACATTTTCGTATCCCGTAAGATGGGGAAAGAGTGAATAGTCCTGGTAGACGATGCTGATCCTGCGCTGTTCCGGGACCATCGCCGTTACATCCTTCCCCCGAATGAGAATTCTCCCCTCTGATGGGCGGTGCAGGCCGGCGATACATTCGAGGAGAACTGTTTTTCCGGCACCGGAGGGGCCCATAATACAACAGTATTCGCCGGTACCTACCCGCAGGTCCAGATTATGCAGGTGAAAATCCTGCAGATCCATACAGAGTCCTTCACACACGATCATGGCGCTTCCCTCCGAACCGGATCAGGGCCCGGTAGGTGAAAAATCCACAGAGGCATAGGAGGATCATCACGAATGCGATACTCCGGGCTTCTGCCAGTCCTCCTGTCGTGAAGCGGCTGTAAATGAGCGTGGAGATCACCATCGGGAAATACGCGATGATCACCACGGCCGCAAATTCCCCAACGGCTCGTCCCCAGGCAAGTGCTGCACCGCTTGCGATCTGGCGGGTACTCAAGGGAAGGGTAACATGCAGGAAGACCTGCAGCGGGGAAGCGCCGAGTGTGCGTGCAACATTTTCCAGATGTGGGGGGACCTTTTCAAACCCTTCCCGCACGCTGTTGATGTAGAAAGGGGAGGCAACAAAAAACATCGCAGCAACAATGCCCGGGAAGGCATCTTCGAAAAGGAGTCCGATGCCGGCGGCAGGGGATCCGATTGGTCCCCGGCTGAAAAAGATCAGGTACACAAGGAGCCCGGCCACCGTATGGGGAAGTACCAGCGGGAGGTCAACCAGACTTTCAGCAATCCCCGCGAACCGGTTGCGGGAACGGGCTAGGACGTATGCCAGGGACGTGCCGACCAGCCCGAGAAGCAACACCGCGACCGTCGCGGCGGAAAAGGTGATCCAGAGGGCAGATGCCACTGCCGGGTCGAAGGCCACTGCAAGGAAATGCCCGGGATCTGCAAGTTCTGCGGCAGTGATTACCCCCAGTCCCAGCAGGGTAATGCCAATGACGATCGATCCCAGAAGCAGCATGATGCCAACGAAAGCACCCGGATAGGAACGACCTGCTTCCGGATTCATGCCAGATCCTCTTTCTCATCATCGTAAGGAGGGTGGTGTTCTCCGGGCAGGGGACGGGGGCAGGTATCAAACCATCCATCAACGGTGTCTTCCCGGTTGTCAAAGAGGCCGATGAAGGGCTTGATATCCAGCAGGGGGGACCCGTCCAACATATCAGCGCCGGTGAATTCGATGAAGCAGGAGGAGATCTTACGAATCCGCACAATCGAGATCCCTATCGGATTTGGGCGACGGTAGTGGCGTATTGCAAAGATCCCCCGATTTTTTGAAGGGTCCAGGAGAGGCCTTTGTGCGAGGTGAAACCCGCGTGAGCGATGGAAATGGTAGACCAGTATGATATGGGAAAATCCTTCGAGGTCTGCAAGGCCTTCAGCGTATTCGGGGAAAACCTCAGCTCTCCCCTCTGTTGCAGAGAGTGCTGACTGCACCGGCGTGCCGGTATGCACGGTAAACGGAGTATGGATCACGCCAATAGAACCGAAACAGATCCGATTTTTCATGCGGTTGCTCCTGCATGTAGAGGCGAGGGCCAGCCGTATTTTCCTTCCCCAAAGCGGATTCGGACCAGGTCTACGAATTCGTGCGCGAGCTCCGGCTGTTCCGCACCATTGGGAATCGTGATCGCATAGGCAATGGGTTGACCCACCCTGCGTGTCCCGATGGAACTGAACCGCTGGAACCCCAGCTCCACTTCTACCTGCCGGTAGTTTCCGGCCTGGTTTTGATCGCTCAAGTCGACCGACGGGCCAAGTTCCACCCATCGCAGCCCATGTTCCTGGGCGACACTTCGGTACTCAAACGCATAGTCGAT
>JAJRCL010000219.1 GCA_028679035.1 Methanomicrobiales archaeon
GGGAGACCCGAATCCGTGTACGGGGAGTCCGTGGCCCGGAATGCAAGGAAGTAACGCGGGAGCTGGAAGAACAGCTGGGGGACCTGCAGGAGCAACAGTTCACCGGAGAATACTATGAAACCTGCCGGGAGAAAGAGAGAGAAAGACTGCAACGGGAAAAAACAGGTGAACGAAAATAACGTCTTTTTTCTGATTCCTGACTCACGAAGTCTCTATTTCGTGCAGGCCCAGGACATTTCCTTCCGGGTCCCGGAATAAGGCGAATGTCCCGAAACCGGCTATCGGGTGACGGTGCAGGATCACGGTTCCGCCATTTTTACGGATCTGTTCCAGGGTCTCATTCACGGAATCGATCTGGATGTACGTTGTTATCCCATACCCCGGTTCCGTGCGTTTCCGTAGTCCCCCGTTGATCCCCGGTTCTTCCTCATGCTCCGTTTCGACCAGAAAATATTCCATCGCGGGCATCCAGGTGATTTTCCACCCAAACGTCTTCTCGTAAAATTCCTTTGCCCGTTGCACGTCATCTGCCCCAATCTCAAAACAAATGACGGGATTCTGCATAGGCAGACCCGTATTGCCAATGCATAAAAGGGTTTCCCGGATATGTCCTTATTTTATGAAATCCTCACGAATCAATGGGCCAATCACCCGTGCGGTACCGCTCCGGCGGGTGGTTGCACGGAAAATCTAAATACCGGGATACGCCATGATGAAGCCATCTGCATTCTTTTCAAAACGAACCCAGCGTCCGCTGCCCTTTTCCGCGGAGCGGAGGGGCGAGCATTGCCAGGGGGGCCGCATCCGGCTCATTTCCGATGTGCAGGAAGCGGTCGGCATGGCGTGCCATCTGCAGGATGGTCCGCTCCGCTTTCGGGGCATAGCAGATCACCGTTGCGGTCCGCGCCGCCTCCCGGAGTGCCAGGGACACCGGTGCGACAAGCGTGGGTTCATCCTCGTAGAGACCCGGGTCGTGCTCAAGAAACAGGATCGTATGGGGAGCGTCCTGCAGGATGGTGAGGAGCTGGTAGGCGGTGAATGCCCGCTGGACAGAGATCGCGGTCACCGTGCGGTGGATGCTGCTGAGGACCTGCGAGTAGTTCCCGCAGATGTACAGGGTCAGGTACTGTTGCAGGGCAGCGCAGGTGTTCAGGGCCGGTATCATGAGCCCGGGCGGGGCGATGACCGTGGTGAAGGTGCCCTCCTGGATGGGAAGGGCGGGGTGCAGTTCGATATCCATGGGGAACGCATGGTGGTGCCCGGGGTGCCATAAACATGGGGGGTGGGGGGAGTGAAAGTGTGAGAACCATGAATAGCCGGGAGGGGAAATCCCGGAATGGTCTATGGGGGTATCGTACGCCTCGACTGCCTCTCCGTCTTACTGCATTTCGCCCTTCCTGTTCCCATCCCGGTGTCCGATACCATGCTCGGTCTTCTGGCGTTCTGCCCGGTTTGTACGGACCTGCCCGCCAGAAGCAAGGATCTGGGCTGACGAGATGAGACACAGGATACCCGCGAGTCCGAACACTATGGATGCATAGGGTGCCGGGGTGAGAAGGCCGAGAATGAGCAGTGTCAGCCTCTCCGGCCGACCGAACATCGCACCATCCGAAGTGAGGCCTCGATGGTGATTGTATATTCTTGATCCCAGCAGCACGACAGAACCGGCTGCGACGGCTACTGCTGAAACAGGTGCACCCCCGGCGACTGCCCCGGCGATAAACACCAGCTCGGACAACCGGTCGCATATTCCATCGAAGTACTGCCCAAACGCGGAACACATTCCACAGGCACGGGCGAATGAGCCGTCAAATGCGTCAAGACCTGCACCCAGGACAAAGACAACGATACCCGTGTACAGATAGCCGGACAAGGTCAACAGACCAGCAACCGCAGACATAAGCACCCCGGCTATGGTGATCATGTTCGGCGTGACTCCCGTGACCCGGAGGGCATGGCTGACCGGATAGAGGATACGGTCCTTCACCGGCTTAAACGCGTACAACCAGCTCATGTCAGCGATACTTCACGGCAGTGTGCATGTGCAGCATTTCGGGGCAGTGCTGATCCCTTCCCTGAAAGCACCTGGTCCCTCCTCGTAGAAGATAGGACGGTACACCGGCATGGGTTCCCGGAAACCCTGGCCGATTGTTAATTCGTTTCAGCACGGGGATTCAGCGGCGTTTCTGCTGCTTTGCCGACGGTGGCGGACGCGGGATAAAGGTGCGTGAGGGACAGCGTTCGGTTTCCCTTCCCGGTTCCGTCGTTCCATTGGTGGCACACTCCCCGGTTTGTTCTGTTTTCGGGGAAAAGTTAATACAGTCGCGACAGGATGGCATAGAGCCTCACTAATGATCACGTCGCTGCGATCAGATAAACTGCTCCGTTGAAGGAGGTTTTAAATAGTATGCTGGACACGGAGATGTCAACCATGAGGTACGTCAGATGAAACGATTTGATGTGGACCGCATGACCCAGGACAAGGACATCGATGGTCTGATCCGGGCGCTTGATGACAAGGACGAGGTGGTGCGGAAACGGGCAGCGGAAGCGCTTGGAGCGATAGGGGACGAACGGGCTGGGGAACCCCTGAAACGGGTGATGCGGGATGATCCCGTCGAAGATGTCCGCATCCGGGCAGGTGCGTCATACCATCGCCTCATGGATTGCCTCCTGACAGCGAAAGAAGCGGAGAAAATCCTGCACACTTCAAAACGGTAACAGTCGGGGAGATTTCCGATTCCCTCCCTTTTTTATTTCCTGTATTCTTACAGACAACGTCTTTCCGGGTTTGCCACGGTGCTATGATAATCAAAGGGCGACCGCTCAGGATCTTACCAGTGCTGTCTTCTTCCACGATGCGAGGAGACCGGCGTTCCCCGGAAGAGCAGCGTAATGATGAGCGGCGAGAGGACATTCACGATGAGGAAGATGACGACGAATACAGAGTAATCGACCTGGGTCAGCACGCCGTACGTGACACCCAGGGAAAGCATCAGCAGCCCGTATTCTGACATCGGCAGCATCCCCGATGCTATCTTCACCGATTCCATAGCGGTATATCCGGTAAAGAGGGTCGGTACGAAGGCGGCGATGAAGCGCGCGATCGTGAGCAGCACCAGGAGGGTGATGAGCCATGAGACGTCAGCCAGCACGCCCAGGATTGAGACCGAGAGCCCCAGGTACCCGAAAAAAATCGGGATAAAAAACCCTTCACCGAGTTCCCGGATCTTGGTGGATATTGTTTTGGCCTGTTCGGTCCTGCTGATCAGTACCCCGACGAGCATGACCCCCAGGTAGCTGGTCAGCTGCAGGGCCTCCGTCACTGCCCCGATGGTGAACGCGAGAAGGAGAGTCAGGGCGAGGAAGACCTCGTCCATTTTCAGCACCTGCACCGAATTCAGGAGGCCGTTGATAAACCGGGACCCGACACGGCTCATCACCGCAAAGGTCCCGATTACCATGAGCGCAAGGGAGAGGACCGGCTCGTAGTTGAACTGCTGGTACTTGAGAATGTTACTGACGGATGCGATGAGGAGAAGTTCGATAATGGTGTTAATGATCTGCAGGCCAATGATCGCCTGCCCTTCCCGGGAATCGATCTCACGGAGGGAGAGGAGGACACGGGCGGTGATGACCGTGCTGGAACCGAAGATGGCTGCTCCAGCTACCAGGATGAAGGATATTTCACCGGTCCCGCGGTTGAGCCAGGAAAAAATCCCGGTCAGGAGGGCAAAGATGATGACAGCGGTGAGCGCCTGCGAAAGAACAAGCCGCTCGATATCCTGCTCGATCGCTGAGAGATCGATGGACATCATGGTATAGAGGATGAGGAAAACGATCCCGATCTGGGCGACGACCTGGATCATCGTCGATGTCCCGAGGTCCAGGAGAATCGTTCCCAGGATGGTCCCGGCAAGTAATTCGCCGATCAGGCTTGGCTGGCGGAGTTTTCCAAAGATAGTCCCACCGATTTTTGCACCCAGAAAGAGCAGCGCCAGTTGCCAGAATCCAAAATCCACTCGATGCCCCGCTGATCGTGTGCTTAGTAGTTCGTCGGGGATTCGGTCAAATACTTTCTCGTTTTTCTATCGGCGGACTCCGGCCCATCCGTGGACTGGATCGTCATTCAGCCGGTGACATTTCCTTTCATCAAATGCTGCGCTATGGGAACACACAACGGATCATTGAAACAAGAATTAGTGAATCGGAACGAAAAAAAGAATATTTTATGGATCAGACCACTCTGCGGAGCAGATCGCGGTCAATCACCTCGGGGCATATGGCTCTGTCTTCACTGCGGATCACCTGCTCGACTCTCTGGGCATAGAGAAATGCCTTCATGAAATTCGATGTCAGGCGCTTGCTTCTCCAGCCTCGCTCGAGCCAGGAGATGCTGCGTGGACCGTCAATCGATTCCCGCAGAACTTCCACCCGTGTATCCCCGACCTTACCGGATACCAATTTTCCGGTCATGTCGGTGTAGGAATACGGTTCCTGCGCCCGGACGGCTTTGATCACAATCGATTTTGATGGAATTGCTGCGCTGCTTACTAACGCAAAAGAGCTATGAGGCCCAGGGTCTTCACTTTCGGATGATGACGTTTCCATGTCTGTTCTTCACCTTTGGTACAAACCAGAGGATTTTTCGGCGGGACTGTGCCTGCCTTATTGTTTTGTTTCCAGTTCCTGGATTAAAAACCTGTGGGTTTCCGAAACATGGTTGTTCGAAACGGAGAGCAATTTCGGCGGATTTTTCGAGCCTGACGCACATTGGGGGCACGGGATTTTGCGATCAGAACCGTGGAGAACAGGGAACCGGTCTTTCCCTATTCATTTTCCCGGCGTTTTCGTACTTTTATCGACGTCCTGCAACGGGGGCACGAAGTGTACCACTCAGCCTTCCCTTTATAATCCCACTGGTACCCGCATCGCTGGCACTGAAGTATCATGATATGTAGTTATGTATGTATGTTATCCGTATTATGAATATCGATAAACAAGGTTTTTATGTATGTATTTATGTATGTAATTACCGGAGAACGCCGTCGCATGTACTCCGTCGTCTGTGATACCGGTACGACCTATATGGTCGTGGAAAGTTTCATTTCCCGCCAGGCTGCGGAGCAGTTTGCCCGGGAAATGCAGAGCTGGTTCGCCATTCCGCTCAGGATTAAGAAAATCATGAAATCCGGATCCCTGCTCCTCGATAAACGGGCAAAGAGCAATTGATTTTTTTTCCTCTCCCGGATCTCTCTCCCTCTCCCTTGTAACCACGGGGTGCATCGTGGACGCAACAATCACTTCGATCCTGTACGCATTTGCCGCCCTGTTCGTGATCCTTGATCCAATCATGAGCGTCCCCATCTTTGGAGAGATGACCAAAGGGCTTGGTCCCCGCGATGTCGAAAAACAGGCGTGGATTGCCGTGGCGGTTGCCGGGGCACTGATGTACATATTCCTTTTTTTCAATTTCCTCATTTTTGACCTCATGGGTATCACCCTCCCCAGTTTCCGGGTTGCCGGCGGTGTCCTGCTGTTCATCCTCGGGCTGCAGTACGCTCTCGGCATTGAGATCCCGCAGTGTAAAAATCACGACTGCAACATGGCCGGGGTCGTGATCGGAACCCCGCTGCTCTGTGGACCGGGGACCATTACCACCGTGATCCTCCAGGTCACTGAATACGGGATCTTTATCCCGTTCACGGCGATCACCCTGTCCCTGTTTGCGACCTGGTTTATCCTCAAATACGCCGGCGTGATCCATCGCATGCTCGGGGAAACGGTCACCGGCATACTGGCACGGGTGCTGGGCATGCTCGTCGCCGCGATTGCGGTGAATATCATCGCCCATGGTATTATCGCCCTCCCGTAGGCTGACCCGGCCGAATCCCACGGACAAGCCGCATGGAGAACGCTGGAGGAAAAAACGAGTGGCACATGATTCTGGCGCCTTGCAGTTTTGTTGACAGGAAATACAAAGAAATAAAACGTTTTTAGTCGATGAATCTTGAAGGGCATGCTTCGGAAATATTTAGCAATGCCGGGCATCGTAAAATCCATGGGCCTGGTCTTCGGTGATATCGGGACGAGTCCCATCTACACCCTCGCAGCAATCCTGATTCTCACCTCTCCGACCCAGGACAACATTATCGGGATCCTCTCGCTGATTGTCTGGACCCTCATTATCCTGATCTGCATCGAATATGCATGGCTTGCGATGAGCCTGGGTAAAAAGGGGGAAGGAGGTACCATCGTGCTCAAGGAGATCCTCCTTCCGCTGGTGAAATCCGGGCGGCAGGCCGCGATAATCTCTCTTTTGACCATCATCGGTATCTCGCTATTTATCGGCGACGGCGTGCTTACGCCCGCTATCAGCATCCTCTCTGCCGTGGAAGGCATTGTGCTGATCCCGGGCCTGGAACAGACTCCCCAGAACATCCTCATCCTCATCGCTGCGATCATCGCGATCTTCCTGTTTGCATTCCAGGGAAGGGGGTCAGAAAAGGTCGCGTGGGCATTTGGCCCCCTGATGCTGTGCTGGTTCCTTGCCCTAGCCGGGTCCGGCCTGTATTCCATTATCCAGTTCCCTGCGATCATCTTCTCCATCAACCCGTACTACGCCCTCCATTTCCTCTCCGTGCACGGGCTTGCAGGGTTCTTTGTCCTCTCTTCGGTGATCCTCTGTGCGACTGGCGGGGAGGCGCTCTATGCTGACATGGGTCACCTGGGCAGGGA
>JAJRCL010000220.1 GCA_028679035.1 Methanomicrobiales archaeon
GAACACTATGGAAGGCGCACCGCGATCGGGGAATGCCATCGTCGTTGAGCAGCTTACGCGAAAATTTGCCGATCTCGTTGCTGTTGATCAGGTTTCCTTTACCGTACCGACCGGAGAACTCTTTGGCCTGCTGGGTCCCAACGGAGCCGGAAAAACCACGATTCTGAATATGCTCACCACACTTCTTACCCCGACCTCAGGGAAGGCAACGGTTGCAGGGTATGATATTGTGCGGGAGCGCAACGAAGTCCGCCGGCATATCGGGGTTGTTTTCCAGGAACCGGCCCTCGAACCGAGCCTGACCGGGCGGGAAAACCTTGACTTCCATGCGATGATGTACGGCATCAAGAAGGCGGAACGGGATCGGCGGATCGGTGAAATCCTGTCCCTTATCGAGCTCGAGGAAAAATCGGAGGTGCTCGTTGAAAACTATTCGGGAGGGATGCGCCGGCGGCTTGAGATCGGTCGCGGCCTGATCCACCGCCCGACGGTACTCTTCCTCGACGAGCCAACCCTTGGTCTGGACGCCCAGACCCGGCGGAAAATCTGGGAATATGTAAAAAAGATGAACCAGGAAACCGACGTTACCATCATTCTTACTACCCACTATATGGATGAAGCAGACTACCTGTGCGAACGGATTGCGATCATCGACCATGGGGCATTTGTTGCCATGGATACCCCGGCGAACCTGAAGGATGTCATGGGAGGGGACGTGATCACCCTGGAAATAGAAGGGACCGGTCTTGCCGAAGCAGAACATTTCCGCTCGATGCCCTGGGTGCACCAGGTGCTGATACACGACACTCAGATCATACTGACCGTTGAATTCGGGGAAAAACGGGTACCGGAGCTCATCAGCCATGCGCAGGAGCATGGGGTGAAAATTCTCTCGGTGAGCCTGCGCAAACCGAGCCTTGAGGATGTGTTCCTGCAGTTTACCGGCAAATCCATCCGGGAGCACGAGGTTTCCGCTGCAGAAGCGATTCGTCAGACGGTCACGCGGAGGGTGCGGCGACGATGATCCAGCCGATCGCGATCTATGTCCTGTGGCTGCGGGAAATGAAAAAGTTCGTGCGGGCAAAATCCCGGGTGATCGGAACGCTCGGTATGCCCCTGTTCCTGCTCGTATTCCTCGGGTTCGGCTTCCGGCGCGTTGCAATCCCCGGTATCGGTAGTGATATCGAGTATATTCAGTTCCTCGTCCCCGGGATCGTTGGAATGACCCTGCTCTTTTCCGCAACCTTTGCCGGTATTTCGGTCCTGTGGGACCGGGAATTCGGGTTCTTGAAGGAAATTATGGTTACTCCGGTGAGCAGGATTTCCATTGTCCTCGGCAGGGTCGCCGGTGGGGCTACCACATCGATGATCCAGGGGATCCTGATCCTCGCACTGTCGATTCCCCTCGGATTCCAGGTCCCCGGACTGCTTGCATTCCTTTTTTCCATCGCCCTCATGATCCTCATCGCGGTGACATTTATCTGCCTGGGGCTGATTTTTGCGTCGAACATGAAGGATATCCACGGGTTCACCCTGATCATGAATTTCATCGTCTTTCCGCTCTTTCTTCTCTCCGGAGCCCTTTTCCCTATAGAAAACCTGCCCGGACCGGTCCTGTACCTTGCGTATGCCGACCCCCTCACCTACGGGGTCGACGGCCTCCGGACGCTCCTGATCACCCGCGGCTGGGTGCCGTCGTTTCCGATCCTCATCGATGCGGCAGTTCTCGCCGGTTTTACCATCCTGATGGTTTTCCTCGGAGCATTCTTTTTTGAACGGAGTGAGGCGCTGTAATGGGAGCACCGGATGCGAACGACCGGGAATTCACTGTCTCAATTGCGCGGTGTCCGGACTATGACCAGTCGAGGATTCGGTCGGCGGTGAAGTCCTGTGTGGACAACATCGGCGGGTTCAGGGCATTTGTGCACAGCGGAAACAGGGTCCTGGTAAAACCCAACCTTCTCTCGGCGCATCCTCCCCATGATGCGGTCACCACGCACCCTTCTGTTCTGCGTGCGGTTATCGAGCTCGTGCAGGATGCGGGAGGCAGCCCGGTCGTCGGGGATTCACCCGGGGGCAGGAACACCCCGGCCAGCTACCGGACACTTCTGAAAATCACCGGCATGCAGGATGTGCTGGAGGAAACGGGATGCACGTCGGTGTTTTTTGATGATGCGACGATCGGGATGCCGGCAACGGAGGCGCTGACGTTCAAGAGGTTCACGGTCCCGAAAATCTGCACGGAAGTCGATGCGGTTATCGCCCTACCCAAATTGAAAACCCATCAACTTACCACGTTCACTGGGGCGGTGAAACTCCTGTACGGGTACCTTCCGGGTATCCTGAAAGCAGAGTATCACCTCCATGCCGGTATGGATGTGGACCGGTTCGCAGACCTTCTCCTGGACATCGCCGTCACGTTTCCCCCGACCCTTTCCGTTATGGACGGCGTCATTGGTATGGAGGGGAACGGGCCATCACACGGGTCCCCTCGTCACGCCGGGTTGATCCTCGCAGGGACAAGCTGTACGGCTCTCGATCTGGTCGCATGCGAACTTATCGGGTTGAACGACCCGTTCCCGCCAACCGTGCGAAGGGCAACGGAACGCAGGATTGGACCCGGATCCCGGGAACAGGTGCGATGCCTCGGTACTGATCCTTCGGAAGTACGCATCCACGACTGGAAACGGCCCGATGCCCCGCTCTACCGGCATATTCCCCGCCCGGTTCTGACGGTGGCACGACGGATCTTTGCCGCACGGCCGTACGTGGACCAAAATATTTGCACCGGGTGTGGGATCTGCGCACGGAATTGTCCTTCTGAGGCGATCCGGGTCACCTCCGGCCGTGCACCCGTTATCAGTGCAAAAAAATGCATCTGCTGTTACTGTTGCCAGGAACTGTGTCCGTCGGGAGCGATCCGGATCTCCCAGCCACTGCTGCGTCGCCTGATGTGATCCTGCCCGGAAGGGGAGGAAGGTTTAAATTGACCCTGTGCCAGTCTCTGTCTAACCAGCACCACGGGGCAATCGCGGAATGTATCTTAAGGGAAGGTACGCCACGCTGATACTCCGGTGTGTGCTGTCAAAATGGGTGATACACGAATGGCACCGATTGTACTTTCCGCAGAAGCATTCAGATCCGGGGACCCGATACCGAGAGAGTATACCTGTGATGGGCAGGATGCTTCACCAGCACTTTCCTGGAGAAACGTTCCAACAGAGGCAAAGAGTCTTGCACTGATCCTGGACGATCCAGACTCGGCATCAGGAACGTTCACCCACTGGATTCTTCTCAACATTCCTCCCGCGGTTCGATC